>JBAIYC010000464.1:0-10370 GCA_037916085.1 Nitrospirota bacterium
CCGGCATGGCCGAGTGCACCAGCTGCCACGGCGGCAATGCCGCATCCTCGGCCCCGATCAGCAGTGGCAAGCACACGGCCCACATCAACAACACCAGCGTCATCACCGCACCGTGCGGCCGCTGCCACGCAGCAACCGTTGCCTCGACCAACGACCGCTCCGTGACCGGCACGGTCCACGTCAATAAGGTGAAGGATGTGGCCTGGGATTCACTGAACGCGGGTGCGAATGCCTACGCGAGCCCGAACTGCAGTAATCTCTATTGCCACAGCCAGGGGACGGCGAGTGGAACTCCCTATCCGGCCCCGAATGTCGCGGCGGCATGGAGCGTGGCGCTCCCCACGAACTGCACGGGTTGTCACAACGGGGGTGTTGCGACGACGAGCCCCATGGCCACTGGCTCCCATACCAAGCATGTGGTGAACAACAGCTACGACTGCTCCAAGTGCCACAACCTTACGACGGCGACCGCCACGCAGATCAATGCCACGACGGGCTTCCTGCACCACGTCGACAAGAACGTCGACATCGCCTTTGACACCGCCTCGGCGGTCTCGGGTTCGAGCTACAACGGTGTCCCAGCGCCGATGTCGAAGACCCCCGGTACCGCCTACGGTGTCTGCACGAACATCACCTGCCATTCCAACGGCATCGCTGTCTGGCAGGGTGGGACCGGAGCCGGCACCACGCCGGTCTGGGGCACAGCGGGCGGATGCGGCGCATGCCATGGGAACAGCACTTACAGCGACTACCGGATAGCAGCGCCCCTGTACGCGTCCACAACGACCGCTTCCACGACGGCAAAGCCAAACGCGCACCGGCTGCACGTCGACGCGCGGGCCTCTGCCGGCGCCGATGCCACGGACTGCTCGGACTGCCACAACAGCACCACGACGACGAACACGACGATCACAGGCGCGACCCATGCGAACGGCGTCTATAACGTGAACGGCGGCTCGAACGCCTATCCCGGCGGCGACAACGTGAGCTCGGCGATCGCGATCAGCCTGACCTATACGCAGGGCTTGACGCCGACGGTGAGCACCTGCTCCAACGTCTCGTGTCATCCGACGGGCATCACAAGTGCCTATACCTATACCAAGCCGGCGCTGCCCTGGAACGACAAGGACGCGGCGAGCTATCAGTGCGAGGACTGCCACAGCATCAACCTTGCTTCGACGACCGCCTATCACCACTCCGTCTACAACAACACCTATACGCCGAACCCGGCGACGGAGAGCGATTATCCGTTGACCGTCCCGTCGGGCACGGCTGGCGCGGGCGGCACGAACTATACAAGCCGCGAATGCCTCATGTGCCATGTGAAACACAACGTCTCCAGCAACCGGGTGAACACCAACGCCGCGCTCAGCCAGCCAAGGGCCATGAACCTCCGCACGGGCATCACCATCGCGCCCGATCCGACCAGCGCCGCGACGTTTACGAACACGGATTATGTGGCCGGAAGCGGCGGCATCTGCATCAGTTGCCACCAGAATTCACTGACCAAGGACCAGACCAGACAGAAGCCAGAGGCTGCCTCGAAAGTCACTCCCACGTTAGCGATCTCGGACTACAGCGTCGCCATGCACAATTACTCGGTCCAGACCACCATGAAGACCGGCGGCGCCACGTTCAGCGCCAACTGCGTAAAATGTCATGACGCGCAGAATGGGGAATTGGCGCAGTTCATGACGGGCACGAACCTGGCTTCTCACGACTCGCCCTGGAGAAGGCTCATTGCTTCGCTCGGCATAACGTCGCCGACGGACCCGCTCGGGGCCAACTTCTGCTTCAGATGCCACAGCCATACGACCGATACGAACCCGGGCGGCGGCCCTGCGAAATCGACCGATGGAAAAGACTACTATGGCGCTGCGACGATGTCACAGCAGAGCGAGCAGATCAATACGGTCTTCTCCTCGGCGTCGTACCCCTTCGATCATCCGGTTACGACAAACATGGCCAATCACAGTCCGGTGGAAGGGACATCGACCAACTGGAACCCGACAGGCAGCAGGCATGTTGCATGCGAAGACTGCCACGATTCCCACGCCGCGAAGCCGATAGTCACCGGCAATGCCACGGGAACCATCAATACCTATGTGGCCGGCACACCGGATACTCTGACTGCGAACGGCACGCCGGGGTGGACTGTAAACCAGTGGGCAGGGTATACTGTGGAGATCCTAGGTACCGGCACAGGCGGCGGGCAGACGAGCGTGATCTACGGCAATACCGCCAACACATTGAGTACGGACATGAATACGGTCCCCGCCAGCGGCAGCAGCTTCATTATCTACAAGATGGGGACGACCGACGGCAACTCGACTCGAGGACCTCTGGCCAGCGTATGGGGGGTCTTGCCTGCGTGGCCGAACAACAGTTCGACCATCGTGGGATATAATGACGGGTCAGGTTGCGGCGCTTCGGGAACGAACAATGCATGTGAGGAGATAACCACACAGTTCGGTGCCATAACCTGGACGAACGCCAGGACCGAGAGTGCGACCATTGAAGGGGCTGTCTGCATTAAGTGTCACTCATCCTATGCATTCGGCAGTACACCGCCGAACTCACCGTCCGGGCAGCCGAACAACTCGACCTGGAACAATACGCCCAACACGGTCGTTATGCGGGAGGGGGACAAGGCGAATGAATTCAACCCCACGAACCTTGCATATCACCCCGTATTCGCTGCCGGCGCAAATCAGCCGATCCCGATAGGAGGGACCGAGGCGAAAGCCGGGACCACAACGGCTGCCGGAACGACCACCACGCTGGTGGATTCCAGTCTCGGAACGCCTCCGGCGACATGGCTCGGAAAGACCATCGTGATACTTACAGGCACGGATCAGGGAGTGCCGAGAAAGATCACCGCGGTAGCGGCAAACACGCTGACCGTCGGCACTGCTTGGGCCTCCGCTACCGCAAGTGGATCGAAATACGTCGTCCTCAACTCCTACAATCCGAACTGGGGCCTCTATGACGACAGCGGAACGGGAACGATCGGCATTACAACGGCGGGGGCCGGGACCTTCTCTACCACGAACCTGCCCTCTCCCGTCATTCCGGGCTGGTACATCTATACCTGGAACGACAACACGTGGCGGCAGATAAGCGCCATCGGCACGGCCAGGAACTCAATAACAGTAACTCCCAGCCCGGGCACGGCTGTTTCCGCATCTCCGTTCATTGTGTCTGCCGGGCTCGGAAACACCTTCGTCCCGCCGTGGGGGCCTTGGTCGACCATGAGATGCACAGACTGCCACGGCAGCGACACCTCGACTGACCCGATGGGTCCGCACGGGTCGGCGATGAAGTGGCTGCTGAAGAAGGCGCAGGCGCAAAGCTTTATCTACCTGACCGGAAACGGAACGGTCGCAACCGCGGTGTGGACCAGCGGGGCAACAGGGGGGGCAACGGTAGCTGAGCAATATCACTTCTGCATGAATTGTCACCGGCTGGATGTCTATGGCGGTCCCGGCAATACGGGGCCGACGAACAAGACGTTCTCCCGACAGAACCATCCCGTGGACGGATCGAACACCAGCTCGCTTTCCACGAGACCTCAATGGGGTATTGTTTGCATGAACTGCCACGGCGGCGCGCGGCAGGGCGGCATCCACGGAGAGAACCTGGGAATGGGCAACGGCGCCGCGAGCGGTGCAAGCTACTCCGGCAGGAGGCTGCTGGGCGGCGCAAACTGGTCCGAAGTCATCCGGGGATCGACTCAGACGGCAGGCTCGTGCTGGTCGAATAAGAGTACGGATGCGGTGAACAATTGCAGTAATGCCAGGATCGGCGCCGCGTTCGGCGGAACTTCGGCTACCCCGGCGAACTATGATTACCAAAGCACTCAGACCGGCGGTACCCCATAGAACAGGGGAGAAAGGGCGGATCATCGGGTCCGCCCTTTCTGTCTCCAATGAGCGTGTTCCCACACGATGAGGTTTCAGTCCGCCCTACAAGCGCCTGCCTGAACCGAACGCATTCCGATTGATGCTCTCTCTTTTGGATTTATCCGTATGCTCGACAAGGCGATTCATATTCTTTTATCCAGGAAGTTTGCCGTAGAACTGCTGGTCATCATGGTCGTCCTTCTTATCCTCGGCACTTCCCTTCCCGACATAAGCGGTATGACCCCCCGCGAGGCGGAGACGTTACAGGCCGCGAAGCCGCTTCTGTTCCGGATCAGCGCTGCTCTTCAGCTGCAGAGCCTGATTGCTTCTCCCTATTTTCTGATCCTGCCGCTGCTCATATTCCTGAGCACGGCCGCGTGTACGGCGCGCCGTTCCCGGTCAGGGGCCCGAAAGGAAGGCGGGTTCCTGCATGAGGCTTCCGGCGCCTCGGACATGGGCCCTGAAGAAATCGGGGCCCTCCTTGCCTCGGAGAGGTGGAGGGTGACCCGGTCGGGAGACAGCATCACGGCGGACAAGGGAAGCTTCGGCTTCTGGGGATCGATCGTCTTTCATCTCGGGCTCCTGCTCATCTTCGTCGCCGTCGTCATCTCGTCGCTGACCCAGTTCAACGCCGAACTCCTCCTGACCGAAGGCTTTCCCGTACGGCTCGGCAGGGACACATTTGTTAAGATCTACAAGGGCAACGGCCTGGCATCGCTTCCGCCGGCCACGGTTCTGTTGAGAAAGTTCACGTCGGAATACGAGAACGACGTGTACGAAAAGGATTTTGCCGCACATCTGCTCATCGACGGGAAGGAGCGCGAGGTCCATGTGAACCGGCCGGCGGATATCGGCGATTTTCAGATCGCCCTGCACCGGTTCGGCTTCGCCCCGTCATTCCGGATCACCGACAGCACGGGCAAAGAGATCCTGAACGCGACGATCAATCTCGTCCTGGCGGGAGGCCAGGAGGATTCCTTTCGTATTCCCGGCACGCCCTATGAAGTCCAGGCTCGGTTCTTCCCGGACTTCGCGACCGAGGGGAAGAGGATCGGATCGAGAACGCCGGTGCCGAACAACCCCGTGTTCCTGCTCCGCGTGACCGAGCAGGGACGCGAAATGGGAGAGGGCCTTATCGGCCTGAACAGGACGGAGACGATCGGCGGACTGACCATCACCTTCGACGGGCTCAACTACTGGGCCGACATGATCGTAAGTCGGGACTACGGGCTCTGGTTCTTCGCGGGAAGCGTTTTCCTGATCGTGCTCGGGCTCGCCGTGCGTTTCGGATTATCCGACAAGCAGCTGGTTGTGACCGCAGGGGAGGGGAGGATCAGCATCAGGGGATGGTGCAAGTATTATCCGATGTTCTTCGAGGACCAGGTACAGAGAATCATTGATAAAGCAGCCGCCGGAAAGTATAATAGCACATCATGAATCCCGTGGAAGGATTTCTCCTCTGGTCCTCGATCTTCGTCCTCCTCTTCGCTTTCTTCGGCTATCTGACCGGCACGGTGTTCAAGAAAGAACGGCTGTTCACGATCTCGCACAGGGGCACGCTTGCCGCCTGCGTCCTGATGGCCGCGGCAATCGGCGTGAGATGGATCGCGACCGGTCATATACCGGTCATGGGGACCTATGAAAACTCCCTGGTAGGCGCGTGGACCGTCGTCGTGGGGCTCGTCGTCGCGGGCAGGTACTTTCCGCGGGGCACGCTCCTTTCCCTCGTCCTCCTGCCTCTTGCCCTGCTCATCGTCGGGAACGGTATTATGACGAACGCGGTGCTCGCGCCGCTCGAACCCCCCTACCAGAGCCCCTGGCTGTATGTGCACGTGCTGTTCGCCTGGTTCGCCTTCGGCGCCTATCTTCTTGCCTCGACCGTGGGCGGGCTGTATCTGGTGAGAAGCCGCGCCGAAGGGCGGGACGGCGTGGAGCGGATACGGGAGTTCCTCCCTCCACTCCGGAAACTCGACGAGATCTGCCTTCGGTTCATTATCTTCGGCTTCATTACGGATGCGGTCATGATCGGCGCGGGTGCGATCTGGGCCCGCGGACTCTGGGGGAGGTATTGGGGCTGGGACCCGATCGAGACATGGTCCCTCATCAGCTGGCTCACGTACGGGATCAACCTGCATCTGCGGCTGACGCTCGGGTGGAAGGGGAAGAAGGCGGCATGGGTCGCCTTGCTCTCGTTCGTCGGGATCCTGATTTCATTCTTCGGTTTCGGCCTGGTCGAAGGCGTGCATACGCAGATCATGAAACCGAGGTAGGGGCCTACGTGCGCCATATGAGGGAAGCGGTCCTGTTCATGGTCGTTGTTTCGCTTCTGGCGTCCTCCGCCGGATGCAGCCGGGAGTATGCGGAAGATGCCGACGTCAGGGAGTTCCTCAAAAAGGATCCCGACGCCGCGGGTGCGGTCATGGCGGCCAGAAACTACAATAAAGCGCTGATCATGGCCTATGCCTCCAACGACGTGGGTCTGGTCGGAAGGTACGCGACGGACCGTGAACTGAGCAAGGTGCGTCACCTCATTGACGGCTTCGTCGCCCAGCGCCTGCGCATGGAGGCGGAGCTGAAATCCCTGCGCATCGAGAAGATCGAGCGATGGGGTCCGGACAACGTGGTCGTGACGACGTCGGAGCGATGGAGCTACCGGCGCGTCTTCACGGATACCGGGAAGGAGCAAAAACCCCTCACGGAGATCGGCTATCATCTCCGGTACAACATGATCCGGGAGAAGGGACCGGCCTGGCGGGTCTTTGACCTGTCTCCGGTCTGACCACCGGACTCGACACCAACGGGCCGGCACGCCGCGGCACGGTACCAGTTGAGCCCCCGCCGGCGGGCGCCGGTGGCTCCCCTCAACAACGCGAACTCCGGCGACTTTCCTGCATTCCTCCCCCGGCAGGAGCCGAAGGATTCCATGTCGCAGGGATTGACCGCCCCGGCTTGAGGCCGGTTCATCGGAAAGCGCCAGGGAAGATCGGGTGGATGCATGGATCCAGTGCTCGGAATCATCTTGATGATGAACAACTATTTCCATGACGTGGCGACAGCCCTGCTCCTTTCAAGCGGCGCCGCGTTGTGGCTGATGATGAAGCGGCTCGGCACGATGAGCGACGAGGCCGTGCTCCGGTATTTCCTGGACCTCCATCACGGAATGACCCGGCTGGCAAAGATAGCGCTCCTCTGGATCGTTCTCGGAGGCATCCCCCGGACCATCTTCTACAGAAGGTTCGAGTGGGCGAATGCGGCGGGGAAAGGACAGGTGCCCGCGCTTATCGTGAAGCACGTCCTTTTCTTCCTGTTTCTCGCCGCCGGAGCGCATCTCTGGTTCAAGATCAATAAGCGTGTCAAGATCATCCGGAGCGCGCTGTCGTAGCTCCCGCGGGACCGATCCCATGTCAAAGAAGATCCTCTTCATAACCCCTCCCTACCACTGCGGTGTCGTCGAGGTGGCGGGCCACTGGGTCCCGCTTACCTTCGTTTACCTCGCCGCCGCCGCCCGGGACGCGGGCCTGGAGCCGGTCATCTACGACGCCATGACCAAACGGCACGATCATGCTGCGATCAGGAAGCGGATCGCAGCGGAGCGGCCCGCATACGTGGCCACAACGGCCATCACCTCGACCTATCCGGACGCCCTGGAGGTTCTTCGGAGCGCGAAACAGATTGACCCGGCCACTACAACGATCATCGGCGGGGTCCACGCGTCGTTCCTCTATGACGAGGCCTTGCAGAATGACTTCGTCGACTATGTAGTGCGTGAGGAAGGCGAAGAGACCCTCAAGGAGCTGCTGCGAACGCTGGAGGCCGGACAGGACCGTGTCGCTGTCAAAGGCATCGCATACCGCGACAACGGCCGTGTCAATGCTACTCCGCCACGGCCCTTCATCCAGGACCTGGATGGGCTTCCCACCGCTTGGGATCTGATCGACTGGAAGGACTACCGGTACTTCGTGGTCCCGAACAGCAGGCTCGGTGCGGTCAGCACCTCCCGTGGCTGCAGCCACGACTGCACCTTCTGTTCCCAGCAGAAGTTCTGGCACCAGTCCTGGCGCGCGCGAAAGCCTGAGAAGGTCGCCGCCGAGATAGAGATGCTCAAGCGGACCTACGGAGCCAATGTCGTTCTCCTCCCCGACGAGTACCCGACGAGCGACCGCGGGCGATGGGAGCGTCTCCTCGACCTCCTGATCGAGAAGGACCTCGGCGTGTTCCTCCTGATGGAGACCCGCGCGGAGGACATCTTGCGGGACAAGGACATCCTCTGGAAGTACCGCCGGGCGGGGGTCATCCACATCTATATTGGCCTGGAGGCGACAGACCAGGAAACATTGGACCTCATCAAGAAGGACATCAGGGTAGAGACCGGCAGGGAGGCTATCCGCCTCATCCATGAGCACGGCATCGTGACCGAGACGAGCTTCATCCTGGGCTTCCCCCACGAGACGAAAGAGACCGTGAAGCGGACACTGTCGCTATCGAAGATCTACAACCCCGATTTTGCCCACTACCTGGCCCTGGCGCCCTGGCCCTACGCGGACATGTACCGGCAGCTGGAGCCTTTTATCGCCGTCCGCGACTACCGCAAGTACAACCTGGTCGACCCGGTCGTCAAGCCGGAGCACATGAGCCTGCAGGCAGTGGACTGGGCGATCATCGACTGCTATCGCAGCTTCTACATGGGCAAGATGAAGGAGATCATCGCGATGAAGGACGAGTTCAAGCGCCGGTATCTGCTCTCGTCCATGAAGCTCATCATGAGCAGCTCCTTCATCGTTGAAAAGCTCGGCTCCCTCGGCACCGTGCCACCGGAGGTCAAGGCCCTCATCCGGAAGATCGAAAGCGAAAAGGAAACGGGCCGGGCGGCCGCGGACGGGAACCGCTCCACGGTGTCCGCATCGGTCAGGGTCCATGCTCCCGTGGAAAAGGTCTTCGCCTATGTCACGGACCCGCAGAACTGGACCAAGTACGTCACGAGCCTCGTGGAGGTCCGCGGCCTGCCCGGCGGGGCGCCGGAGGCCGGCATGACCTTCGAATGGACCTACCGCATGCTGGGCATCAATTTCCGCGGCGCCGGGACCGTCTCTGTCGTTCGAAAGGACCGGGCCTTCGGCTTGCAGATGCGGGGGGGCTTTCGGGCCGAGGAATCGTTCCGGTTCGAGCGGGAGGCCGCAGCGACGGTCCTGACCGCGGAGATCACCTACGAGATGCCCGGAAAGGTCCTGGGTGTGATCGCCAACAGGCTCGTGGTAGAGAAGATAAACCGGAAAGAAGCGCAGGCGGTGCTGATGAAGATCAAGGCCATCTGCGAGGCAGATCGGATCTGACGGTTTGAGGGCTTCCCTCCGGGAGGGGAGATCATGCTTCTGACCATCATCAAGCGGTCCTCTTTCAATCAAAAGCGGTCGACGGCGGTCATGGTCCTGTCCGTGGCTATCGGCACGGCTATCGTCGCATCGCTTCTCGCCCTTTCCTTCGATATCTCTTCCAAGGTCTCCCGGGAGCTTCGTTCCTTCGGCGCGAACATCGTGGTACAGCCGCGGATCTCGGGCCTCGCCGGCGTGAGCGGCCAACAGCGGTATCTCCGCGAATCGGACGTCCCGAAGGCGAAGATCATCTTCTGGAAGCACAACATCCTTGGAGTCGTGCCACAGCTCCTGGCGCGCGATGAACAGACGAAGATCACCGTGCTCGGGACGTGGTACCAGCGGACCATCGCGGTGCCCGGCGAGAAGGCGGGCTTTGTGACCGGCGCGGCCACGGTCATGCCGTGGTGGTCGATCGACGGATACTGGCCCGCGCGGGAGGACGAGCTTCTGGCCGGAGAGGGTCTTGCGGAGCGGAGGGGCGTCAGGGCGGGCGACCGGATCACCGTTGCAGGCCAGTCCATCCGGATCAGCGGCATCCTGAGCACCGGCAGCAGGGAGGACGACATGCTCGTCGGCGAGCTTGCCACGGTCCAGCGCCTTTTCGGGCTCGGCGGCAGGGTCTCGCGGGTCTTCGTGAGCGCCCTCACCACGCCCATGGACGACTTCGCCTACAAGGACCCCGCGGGGATGACGCCGAAGGAGTACGAGAAGTGGTACTGCACCGGCTATGTCACGTCCATCGCGAAGCAACTTGAGGACGAGAAGATTTTCGCAGGCGCCACGGCTCGGCCGGTGTGGCCCGTGGCCGAGACGGAAGGGCGGGTGCTGAACAGGCTTGAGCTCTTGATCGTCCTGCTCACCGCCGTTTGCCTGTTCGCGGCGGCTCTCGGCATCTCCACGACCATGATCATGAGCCTGCTCAAGCGCACGGAGGAGGTCGCGCTCATGAAAGGACTTGGCGCGGACACGCTCCAGACCGCGAGGGTCTTCCTTTCCCAGGCGGTTCTGATCGGGCTGACGGGAGGCGTGCTGGGATACCTGCTGTCGCTCTTGATCTCGGGCTATCTCGGCTACCAGGTGTTCGGCACGGCGTTCC
>JBAIYC010000465.1:0-12410 GCA_037916085.1 Nitrospirota bacterium
CGTCCCTCCAGCATCGTGCTGAGATCGCGGTCCTCGTGGGGGAGGATCACATCGTACTTCGCAACCACGGTTACCGCTGAACCGAGACGTTGGAATGCCTGCGCCATCTCGATACCGACCGGACCGGCGCCGAGAACGAGCAGCGATGCCGGCAGTTCATCGATGTCGAATAGGTTCTCGTTCGTATAGTAGGGGACCGAGGCGAGGCCGCCCAGCGGCGGGACGGCCGCCGAACTGCCGGTGCAAAGCATGAACTTCTTTGCCGAGAGCACCTTTCCTTTCAGCTCGATGCGGTGTGAGTCAAGGAACCGAGGCTTTCCGAAGAGCACGCTGATCCCGAGCTGTTCGAAGACGGAAGCAGGATGGCTGTCGTAGACCTTTGTCACCGCCTGCCGGGCATACCGCATGGCATGTCTTCCCGAGAGGTCGAAGCTTCCGGTGGTCTCCAGGCCGTATTCACTCAGATGGCGTGCCTGGTGGGCGACGCGGGCCGCCTTGAGCAGCGCTTTGCTCGGTACGCAACCGCGGTTCGTGCACTCGCCGCCGAGACGGTCCTTTTCTATCATGGCGACCTTCTTGCCGAGACCCGCCGCGAGCTTGGACGAGACGAAACCTCCCGCACCTGCGCCTATGGTGATGAGATCATAGTCATATCGCCGCACGGGAATCCTCCCTCTCCCAGATCTTGTTCCCGATGTTCGCAACCCAGGTCATGGTCCTGCTCTTCTCAAAATCGGCGCCTCTGTTCCTGTCCTGGAGGGCCCTCAAGTCTTGGATCGTGTCCACATCGCGCCACAGGGGCATTCGAGAGACCGTACGTCCCGCCCGTTCCAGAACGGCGGTCGTTGTCCTGAATACAGCATCGGTGCTCCAGGGAATGCCATGAAAGACCTCGGGAAGGAATGAGTCGCTCCTGAACCCGATAAGGTAGTAGCCGCCGTCTTCTGCGGGACCGATGACGGCATCATGGTCCGCAAGGGCATGGAGCGCGCCGGTCAGCATGCCTCCGGGCAGGTCCGGGATATCGCTGCCGACGAGAACAACTCGGGAACAGCCTCGGGAGAATACGTAACGGAACGCCTCTTCCATCCGTTTTCCGACATCAGAGCCGTGCTGCTTCTGATACGAGCGTTCCTCGCCAAGCCAGTTCGCCACTTCGTTCGCTGCGTCGGGAGGATGAAAGAAGATGATATTGGGGATGCCGGCGTCATCCATGGCCTGGAGCATGTCGAGAGCGAAATTCCGGTAGAGCTCGAGCGCAGCGTCCTCGCCCAGAGCAGCAGCAAGGCGGGATTTCACCTGTCCGCGAAGGGGGGCCTTCACGAACAGGAGCGCTAGGGAATCGTGGGACAGCATGTGTCACGGTACCTTTCGGCAAAAGGACTTCTGAGAAAAGTATTGCACAAATGAGGGGGCAGTTCAAGAAGTACTGCCGGATGGTCATTTTCTCCTGGGGCAGTCCTTGACAGGACAGTTCTCGCAGTTCTCCTCATCGTCCCGCTCGAAGCCGAAGGGGATCGTTTCTCCGCATCGGCATATCCAGCCGTCAGAGGTCTTTGAGGACAACTGTTGCTCGCAGATCGGACAGGTCAGCATGGAAGGATCTCTCAGAAAGTATACCGCAAGGCCTGACGCGGCAGTATGACCCATATCATGCTGGTGGGAAAAGCAGTTCACGCCCTTTTCTTGACAGTTGTCGGCGATGTGTTATTCTTTAATCACTGTCGTGAATAAGGGAGAACTATGCAATGACTGATACGAAGAAACTGGAGCAGATCGCCAGGCTTATCCGCTACTGGAGCCTCGTTTCGACGACGGAGGCCGGTTCAGGCCACCCGACCTCATCACTTTCCGCGGCGGACCTCATGACCGGGCTGCTCTTCGGAGGAGCGTTCCGGTTCGACGCGCAGGACCCGAAGCATCCGAATAACGACCGGCTGATCTTCTCGAAGGGCCATGCATCCCCGCTCTTCTACGCCCTCTGGCTTGCCGCAGGACAGGTGACGGAGGCCGAGATCATGACGCTCCGGAAGTTCGGCAGCCCGCTGGAGGGTCATCCGACGCCGGCATTCCGGTACACCGAGGCCGCGACCGGTTCGCTTGGCCAGGGCCTTTCCATCGGCGTCGGCATGGCCTTGAACGCAAAGTATCTCGACCAACTGCCGTATCGCACCTATGTGCTCCTGGGCGACAGCGAAATGACCGAAGGATCGCAGTGGGAGGCAATGGAGATCGCGGCCTACTATAAGCTCGACAATCTCGTCGGCATCATCGATGTGAACGGGCTCGGCCAGCGCGGCGAGACCATGTATGGCCACGATCTGGCCGCATACAAGAAGAAGACCGCGGCGTTCGGCTGGGAAACCATCGTCATCGACGGCCACCATTTTCCGCAGATCCTCACCGCCTTTGAGCGGGCCGGCCAGGTGAGGGACAAGCCGGTCATGATCATCGCACGAACAGAGAAGGGAAAGGGTGTCTCGTTCATTGAAGGAAAGAACGGCTGGCACGGCAAGGCGCTCAAGACCGAGGAACTCGCCCGGGCGCTCGAAGAGCTGGGGCCTGTTGACCGGAACGCGCGGGGAACGATGGCGAAGCCCGAGGACCTGAGGCCTCCGGCAGGAGGGACCGGACCCGTGCAGCCGGTATCCTATGCCGCAAATGTTCCGGTCTCCACGCGGCGCGCGTACGGCACCGCGCTTGCACGCATTGCCCCTGGCTACCCTGACATCGTGGTGCTCGACGCCGAAGTGAGCAACTCGACCTTCGCCGAGATATTCAAGAAGGCCTTTCCTCAGCGGTTTTTCGAGATGTACATCGCCGAGCAGAATATGGTCGGTGCGGCACTGGGCCTCTTTGCCCGCGGAAAGGTCCCTTTTGTTTCGTCTTTCGCGGCCTTCCTGACCCGCGCCTTCGACCAGATCCGCATGAGCCAGTATTCCGGAGCGAACATCAAGTTCTGCGGCTCTCATGCCGGCGTTTCCATCGGCGTGGACGGCTCATCGCAGATGGGGCTCGAGGACATCGCCATGTTCCGGACCATCCTGCGGGGCGCCGTACTCTATCCCTGCGATGCCGTATCGTGCGAGAAATTGGTCGAAGAGGCTGCGAAACACCGCGGGATCGTGTACCTTCGCACCACGCGGGAGGACACGCCGGTCATTTACCGGAACGACGAGGTGTTCCGCATCGGCGGCAGCAAGGTCCTGAAGCGGAGCGCCAAGGATGTCGTGACCATTGTGGCCGCCGGGATCACGCTTCACGAAGCGCTTGCGGCCTATGAAGAGCTGAAAAATGACGGCGTCATGGTCGGTGTGATCGACCTGTACAGCATCAAGCCGATCGACGAGGAGACGCTGACCGTGGCTGCCCGCGCGTCAAAAGGGATCATTACCGTGGAAGACCATTTTGCGGAAGGCGGGATCGGGGAGGCGGTCAGGAGCGCTCTGGCAGGCAGCGGCGCGACCGTTCATTCGCTCGCAGTACGGAAGACACCTAGGAGCGGAAGGCCCGAGGAACTGCTCGATTATGAGGAGATCTCGCGGAAGGCTATCGCGAAGAAAGTGAGGGAACTTCTGTAGACGAAGGATGTCCTGGCCGCAGCGGGCAGCGTTCAGGACCGGTAATATCTTGCCAGCCGCTCAGGCCCGACACCGCAGCAGTACAACACCTGAAGCGTCCAATTCCGCACTGTTCCGCGCACGATCCCGTCCTTCTCCCAGCGCCTCGCCGATGTCGTTACCTTCTCGGGGATGATGCAGATTCTGTCACCCCGCTTCCTGATGCGGGTCATCAGCTCCACATCCTCCATGATCGGAATGCTGCGGTATCTGCCGATCCTTTCAAAATACTCTTTTCTGAGAAAGATCGCTTGATCGCCGAAGGGGACGCGGGTGATCCGCGTGCGCAGCCGGACGTACGTCTCGGTAATGCGGAAGATCCTCCGGCCTGACCGGACCCCCAGATTGAAAGCGCCCCCCACGCATCGTTGGTCCTTCAAAACGGTACGGATAAGCTCAAAGGCGTTCTTCGGCAGGAAGGTATCGGCATGCAGAAAGAGCAGAATATCACCCGCTGCGAGCGCTGCGCCCCGGTTCATCTGTTTCGCGCGGCCGGTCTCGGAGACGGCAGTGATGATGCCGTTCTGCAGGATCGTTTTGATCGTGGTTGCAGAAGGGTCCCCGTCGACGACGATGAGCTCCGGCGGCATATTGTCGCTGTCGAGCTTCCGGATATGGCCGATCAGGTCGCCGACGGATGCCTGTTCTCGGAGAACGGGGATGACAATCGAGATCGCGAGATGCTTTGGCATGGCAGGGTAGACAGGTGTCCGGCTTCCTTGGACCCAGTGCTCAGATCTTTCGAGAGGGACAGACGTCGTAGAGGATGCAGGATGCGTGATCCGGTTTCCGGGCGCTGCAAACGGCCCTGCCGTGGTAAATGAGAAGATGCGACAGGTTGCCCCATTCCTTCTGCGGTGTCACGGCCATGAGGTCCTGTTCGATCTTGACCGGATCCGCGTGTTTTGTCAGGCCGAGGCGGTTGGAGAGCCGTATCACATGGGTGTCCACGGCGATGCCCTGCTCCTTGCCGTAGGCACTATGGAGGACGATGTTCGCGGTCTTCCGCGCAACGCCGGGAAGCGTGACGAGCTCCTCCATCGCTGCCGGGACCCTTCCGTTGAACCGTTCCATCAGCATGACGGCGGCCTTATGGATGCTCTTCGCCTTGTTGTTGAAGAAATTGACGGACCGGATGTCCTGGGCGAGTTTCTCCGGAGGCGTTGCCGCAAAGGCTTCCAAGGTCGGGTATTTCTTGAAAAGGCCGGGGGTGACCTTGTTGACCTGCACATCGGTCGTCTGGGCTGAAAGCATCGTGGCCACCAGGAGCTCGAAGGGAGTAGAGAAGGCCAGCGCGGTGCGCGGTTTCCCGGAGTACTCCTTCTTGAGCAGCTTCAGGATGATCCCGATCTTTTCGGTCTTCGTCATCACCGGCCCTCAAAACTTGTGGCAGTGTACGCACAGTTCCGTGCTCGATTTCGCCGGGTAACGGAACAGATGGATGCTGTCCGAACTGTGCGGATTGTGGCAGCTCGAACAGGCGAAAGGCATGCCTTTTCGGACAGGGTCCTCGACCGGCCTGAGCTCTTTTGTCCTCTTGTCCATCTTCGGGGCTCCTAGCGGATGCCCCTTTCCGCCAAATCCCGAGATCGCATGGGGGCCCTTGACGATCTGGTCATGGCATTCCGTGCAGAGATGGAGCTGGTCCTTGTTCAGCAGCCAGGTCGAATCGGAGGAATGTGGATTATGGCAGGTCAGGCACATGCCGCCGGCAACCGGCTGGTGGACGTTCTTTCGGGAGAAATCGCCCTTATCATGACAATTGAAACAGAGATCAGGAACGGCGGAGACCAGGAGCTTTTCGTTCTGCGACGCATGAGGGTCGTGGCATCCGGTGCAGCCCATAGCGACCGCTGGATGAATGTGCTTCTTTGAGAACATTGCCTTGTCGTGGCAGCCATAGCACAGGTCCGGCTGCTCCGCCGAGAGTCCCTTGGAGAACGTGGTGGTCTTCTTATGCGGGACCTTTTGGGCGTCGATGCCAGAATGGCATGAGGGACAGCCCATGTCGAGCGCAGGATGCCGGACCTTCTTCCCGGCGGTGAGGCTGGCATGGCATTTCAGGCAATCGACCTCTTGCGCGCTGCAGGGGACTGCGAGGGCCGTCATCAGCGCGCAGGCGAGTATTGAGAGGAACAGCCGGATTGCGCGGGATAGTTGCAAGGAGTATCCTCCTGCCGGATGAAAAAACGGGGATTGAATACCGGTTAGACGATAGGAAATTGTATACTATTTTCACCTTCCTCGCAAGGGCCCTGCATTCGTCGCGAAGACCGCCGGGCTGGACCGGAGGGACTCGGGAAAAGGATATTTTTGTTTGACAGGCTGCTACCTCTTCATCTAATATTCAGTTCGTGAACGACCGGGAACGGATGGATGACGAGGACAGCTGGGAATACGGGGATGTCTGGAAAGAAGGCACGCCCGATGCAGCAGCCGACGGGGAGGACATCCCGTACGTGGAGGTCCTTCGGGGCGACACGGGACAGGGGTATGACGACTCGGTCTTTCTGGACCTGGTAGGCTTTCTTGGCTCCCGGGGAATTCGCGCGACGTACGATTCTTTTTCACTGGGGCTGGAGCCCGCAGCCATCAAGACCTATGTGTTGAAGGTCGAGGCGGGGCGCGAGGACGAAGCCCGGGTCCTTCTGTCGGAAAAGCTCAACGAACGTTAGTGGCCTAATCCAATTCATGCGAGGAGAAGAGAATGACTGAAGAGAAGGAGATCAAGGATCTCGAAAGTTCTCTGGATGCGTACAAGTCGAAGATATCGCAGGTGAACAAGGCGACCCTGACCTGGGACAAGGAACTCATCTTCGTCGGCAGGACGAACCGGGGATATGAAGTCGAATTTGATGCTGCGCAGCAGTGGGGGTGCGCACCCACTGAAACGCTGCTCCTCAGCGTGGCGGGTTGCATGGGGATCGACATGGTGTCATTCCTCAAGAAAATGAAGTGCGAGATCAGCTCCTACAAGATGGATATCATGGGAGAGAGGAACCCAACTCCGCCCCAATATTACACCTCCATCGAGATGGTCATCAGCGTGTCCGGCAAGGACCTCACTGCGAAGAAGATCGAACGTGCCATCTCCCTTTCGCACCAGAAGTACTGTTCTGTCTACCATTCACTGCGAAAGGACATGAAGGTGAAGGTGGACTACACGTTCGAGAACGTCTGAGGTACGGAGGATGTAGTTGGAAAAAGCGGCCGATACAGCATCCTCTTTGTCCTCCGGTGCAAGAGCGTCGTTGCACACTGTTCGTCTTCTCAGGAACGGCAACGAGGCGTTTCCTGCGATCTTCGCCGCAATCGACAACGCCTTCTCCTGTGTTGCCCTGGAGATGTACCTTGTCGCCGATGACAGCACCGGTCGGGAACTCAGATCAAGGCTTGCCGCTGCCGCCCGCCGGGGGGTGGATGTGCGGGTCCTTGTGGACGCCGTCGGATCCTGGCTGCTGCCGGAAGGTTTTTGGGATGAACTCGTCGCTGCCCGCGGTGCGGTGCGCCGTTTTCGCCCGGTGGGAAGCGGGATGTTCTTGTTCCGCAACCATCGGAAGTTGGTTCTCGTCGACGACCGCATGGTATTCATCGGCGGCATGAACATCGCAGATGAGTATTATCTCGGCGGGCCGAGTGGCCCTCCGTGGCGGGACAATATGCTCGAGATCACGGGCGATCTGGCGCGGCTCAAACGGTCCTTCAACAGGATGTGGTCTCGTGCTGAGAG
Source organism: Nitrospirota bacterium (assembly GCA_037916085.1). Classification (GTDB taxonomy): domain Bacteria; phylum Nitrospirota; class UBA9217; order UBA9217; family UBA9217; genus JAKAHZ01. The sequence continues at coordinate 7,351 of JBAIYC010000465.1, forward strand.
GCCGATCAGGCGGGACCTCCTGCGCGTTCGGCGGGTTCGTGACGGAAGGCCGCTGCCGGGAACTGCCGTGCGCTTTCTGGAAAGCGGTCCCCTGGACCCGGTCCAGCCCGTGCGCCGAGCGTACCGGCGGCTCATCCGGGATGCGACGCGAAGCATCGACCTTGCCATGGGATATTTCTATCCTCACGGGAGGATCCTCCGGGCGCTGCGTCACGCGGTCCTTCGGGGTGTCCGGGTGCGCCTGCTCTTCCCGGCGCACAGTGATGTTGCCGTGGCGCGTTGGGCCGCACGGGGGCTCTACGGGCGGCTGCTGCGGTCAGGCATGGAGGTTTGGGAGTACCGGCCGACCATGCTCCATGCGAAACTCGCCGTCATCGATGATTCGGTGATCGCGGGATCTGCCAACCTGGACATCCGCAGCGGTAGGATCAATTACGAACTCGTTGCGGTGGTGAACGATCGATCGCTAGCGGCCCGGGCGCGCGGCGATTTTGAGGCAGATATCCTGCAGGCGGACCGGATAACGTTCGAGGCATGGAAGGACCGCTCGCTCCTGCAGCGCATCAAGGAAAAGATCAGCTACTGTGTCCTAGCGAGGATGGACATCTTCTTTGCCCGGGCCGAAATGGGGAGGATAATCCGGTAGACAACGCGCGAGCTCACGGGAGGGTCGGATGAAACTGAAGGGCACGATGACCGAAAAGAATCTGCTTGCCGCATTCGCGGGCGAGTCTCAGGCGCGGAACCGTTACACGTTCTTCGCAAGCGCCGCGAGGAAGGAAGGGTACGAACAAATCGCGGCCATTTTCCTGGAGACAGCGGAGAACGAGAGGGAACATGCCAAGCGGTTCTTCAAGCTCCTTGAGGGCGGCATGGCGGAGTTCACGGCGTCCTTTCCCGCTGGGAAGATTGGCTCCACCGTGGAGAACCTGGCATCCGCAGCCGACGGCGAGCATGAAGAATGGACGAACCTCTACCCGGGCGCGGCCGAGGTCGCAGAACGGGAAGGATTTCCCGACATCGCAGCGGCGTTCCGGTACATCGCAAAGGTCGAAGTGGAGCACGAGAAACGGTATCGCACGCTTCTGGAAAACGTATCCGGAGGGAGCGTCTTCAAGAAGGACTGGCCGACGACCTGGAAGTGTCGAAACTGCGGCTATCACCACGAGGGCGCCGAAGCGCCGGACATCTGCCCTACCTGCCTCCATCCGCAGAGCTTCTTTGAACTACTTGGGGAAGCTTATTGAAAAACAGGTGCCCTCGATGCGTGGGATGGCCGTTCACAGCTCGATATCGTTCAGTTTAGTGTAGACGTAGAGGGTGAAGTCGAACTGGATGCGGTCGTGGCGAAGGGCGATGTACGGGGAGAGGTTCTCGATCGAGAACTGGACCATCTCCTCGGGTGAGGTGTAGTTCAACTCCGGATCTTTGACCGGGGTGTGGGAGGAAAGGGCGCTGAGCGCCAGACCCCTGTTGCAGTGCTTGAAGAGCGTGAACAGCGCATCCTTCAAGTCTTCCTTAACGCCGGGCACCAGCAGGTTGAAGACGCCGCAGATGAAGATGTAGTCGTAATACCCCTCAAGCGAGTCCTCGGAAATATCCATCACCCGGAACGTACAATCAGGGTATTTCTTTTTGGCCAGCCTGATAAAATTCTCATTGATGTCCACGCCAGTGTACCGCACGTCTATGCCCCGTCGCTTCAGGAAACGGTAAAGATCGCCCGTACCGCAGCCGTAATCGAGGACGGTGCTCCCGTGGAGGTCGGCCGAAATCTCCGCAAGGGTTGTATAACGCCGCAACTGGCCCTCGGGTGTCCAACGGAGCGCCTCGGGTCGGTCGCCGAATTTCTGAAGATGGAAGTTGTAGAAAGAGAGAAGGTGGTCTTTTGAATAGGGTTCCATGGTCCGACCCTGGACACAGCCATGCTCGGTCTCGCAAATAATATTCTACGGCATTCGCGGGGGCGGCCGCAAGTGCCAAGGGATATTTCGCTTGCAATTTTTTTGCCGATAAGTTATTTTAATCAGGCGATAAAAGGATACAAATTCAGTCCTCATAACTTTTCGTTACGTTCCCCTTGACAAACCTGTCGTTGTTGTTCTATGATTAGCCCGTTTTACATCTTGTGCTAATCGAAAATTTAATATTGCGAGGGAATGGAGTATGAATCCTGGATCCTACCTTCCGCTGCATTTTCTGCCGGTTGTCATTTTCCTGCTCCTTGGTACCCTGGTCGGCGTGGGGATGCTCGTCTTCAGCTGGCTGGTCAGTCCACGGAGGCCCTATCCGGAAAAATTGATCACCTACGAATCCGGCATTACCCCCTTCATGGATGCAAACCAGAAATTTTCCATCCGCTATTATCTCGTCGCAATGCTGTTCCTCATCTTCGATATTGAAGCTGTCTTCCTCTACCCCTGGGCTGTAGCGTACAACAAGATCGGACTCTACGGACTCGTGGAGATGGTGATCTTCATCGTGATCCTCCTTGTCGGATATATCTATGCATGGAGGAAGGGGGCGCTGGAGTGGGAATAATCAACAATGTTTTCGAAGAGGGTTATGTAACGACCAAGATGGATGAGGTCCTGAACTACCTGCGGTCCTGCTCCGTCTGGCCCATGACCTTCGGTCTTGCCTGCTGCGCCATTGAGATGATTCAGTATTATTCGGCGCCGCAGCATGATTTTGACCGGTTTGGTACCGTGCCGCGTCCTTCGCCCAGGCAAGCGGACCTGCTTCTCGTCGCCGGGACGCTTTCCAAGAAGATGGCGCCCATTGTCCGGAGGGTCTACGATCAGATGCCCGAGCCGCGGTATGTCATCGCGATGGGCAGTTGCGCCAGTTCCGGTGGCATCTTCAATACCTATGCCGTCGTACAAGGTGTGGATAACATCGTGCCGGTGGACGTCTATATTCCCGGCTGTCCGCCTCGACCCGAAGCGCTCATGTTCGGCATCATGAAGCTGCAGGAGAAGATCCGGAAAGAGCATTACATCCGGAAGGAAAGGTAGCATGCGCCACATCCGGCCGGTCTCGGCCGTGTACATAGCCTGTGCAGCAGCCCGCTGGGCAGTTCTTACCCACGATACGAAAAGAGACTCCTATGGAAGCAGATCAGATCGCGAAGATGATTGAAGAGAAGTTCCCGGGAGAAGTGACGGGAACAGTGACTTTTGCCGGACAGGTTGGCGTCATGGTCAAGAAAGAGCGGATCCAGGAGATTTGCCGCTTCCTGCATGATGATCCGGCTCTCAAAATGGACCATCTCGCGGACCTCACCGCAGTCGACTACTCGGCCTACGCCGGCGATTCTGGCCCAAGGTTCGAGGTTGTCTATAACCTGATCTCGACCGTATTCCGGCATCGGATGCGGCTGAAGGTTCGCGTCCCGGAGGATAATCCTCGAATCGATACGGTCACGGCGATCTGGCAAACGGCGAACTGGCACGAGCGGGAGACCTACGATCTCATGGGGATCATCTTCCACGGTCACCCCGACCTCCGGCGCATCCTGCTTCCCGAGGATTGGGTCGGCCATCCGCTTCGGAAGGAATACCCGTTGAAAGGATATTGATCACGCTATCTATCCAGGTGAACCTATGTCTCCAACTGATACGGCACAGAAGGAACTCGTTCAAAAAGAAATAACGCTCAACATGGGGCCGCAGCATCCTGCCACCCATGGTGTGCTGCGCCTGGTCGTGGACCTGCAGGGCGAAACCGTTGTGGGTTGCGATCCCCGTCCGGGCTATCTCCACCGCGGTATCGAGAAGTGGATGGAGAGCAGGACCTACCACCAAGTGATTCCCATCACCGACCGGTTGGAATACATCACCTGCATGAACAACAACCTCGGCTATGTGACGGCCGTTGAGCGCCTTGCAGGAATAACGGTGCCGGAGCGCGCTCAATTCATCAGGACGCTGATGGCAGAGCTCACCCGCCTCTCCGGGCATCTTGTGTGGCTCGGCACCCACGCGCTCGATATTGGCGCCATGACCGTCTGCATGTATACGCTGCGGGAACGTGAACTGATCCTCGACCTTACGGAAATGGTCACCGGCGCGCGCCAGACAGTGAGCTATGTCCGCATCGGCGGAGTTCGGAACGATGTCCCCCGCGACTTCATCGACAAGTGTCGTGAGTTTACCGAGCTCTTTCCCGCACGGCTTGAAGAATACGATACGCTTATCCGCCAGAACCGCATCTGGCTGAAGCGAACGCAGGGCATCGGTGTCTTCACGGCGGAAGATGCAGTCAACTACGGACTGACGGGAGCCACGCTGCGGGGCTCGGGCGTCAATTATGATATCCGCAAGGTGGAACCCTATGCCGCGTACGATAAAGTAGATTTTGACGTGCCTTTAGGGACCGCTGGCGACGTCTATGACCGGTATATCGTGCGGATCAACGAGATGCGCCAGAGCAACCGGATCATCAAGCAGTGTCTCGACATGATGCAGCCCGGTGCGATCACGACCGATGATCCCCGCTACGCCATCCCCGAGAAGCAAAAGGTGATGCAGAACATGCAGTCGCTGGCACACCAGTTCGTGCTGATGAGCAAGTGGGTCCCGATGCCGAAGGGAGAGATCTACGTCGCTACGGAAGCACCGAAGGGCGAGCTGGGGTTCTTTGTCGTCAGCGATGGCGGCGGAAAGCCTTATCGCATCAAGATCCGAGCCCCATCGTACGTACACATCAGCGCGCTTCCCAAGATGGTGACCGGCCACATGGTGGCCGACGTGATCGCCTGCATCGGGACCATCGACATTGTGCTGGGCGAATGCGACCGGTGATGATATGGTACGCAAGGATATGAATGTACGGGAAATCGTCAAGCTGCTCGATGCCGAGATCATTAACGGCGAAGACAGGCTCGACAAGATCGAGGTTGAACGCTGTTTCAGCGCGGATCTCATGAGTGATGTACTCTCGCGGTCCCATAACAACGGGATGTTGATCACTGGGTTGGCGAACATCCAGGCGGTGAGGACGGCGGACATCGCAGATATCAAAGCAGTTTGCATCGTGCGGGGCAAAACGCCCGAGCC
>JBAIYC010000466.1:0-15090 GCA_037916085.1 Nitrospirota bacterium
TGACCTTGCGTTATCGTCTTATCCAGTGTCTGACGAATTACATGGAGACGGTTCACTTCCTTTTGGCTCATTACGATAATGTCCTTTTCTGTCACGCTGCCCTCCCGAATTGGTTGGGCATTGTAACAGTGAATAGGACATTTTAACTTTGGTGAAATAGGACATTACCGCTTTGGGAGGACATCCGGGCGACACGGGATGGCCTGGAAACCGGGGCGGGATCAGAAGAACAGCATGCCGTTATATTCAAGGGCATAGAGCACGAGGTTCAGGCCGCCGACGATCTCGACCCCGTCAACGAGCTGCTCTTTCCGGAGGTTGCGGTTCTTTGCGACCTGCTCGCAGAGCTGGAACCGCACGCCGACCTGCAGTGCCTCCCGGAGACGTTGTTCGAACGTCGGTGTACCCGGCGGGAGCGTTCCTTCCTCGTGGATCTTTCCCTTGACGAGAGCGTCGGCGCCGTCCTGGACGCAATAGACGACCGCGTCGCAGCCGGAACACTGGGCAATGGTAGCGAACATGAGCGCGGACTTCACTTTGCCCACGTCGCCGATGCCCGAGGACAGTTGAACGGCGAACTTCTTCCTTGGAGGTCTTTCGTTTTCTGCCATATCGGTCCCGATCCGGTGCCCGTTCTCGGCTCCCTCGAGCTTAGTGCAGCTCTTCCTGGAAGAGCCATGTCGAGAGATACCGCTCGCCCGTGTCGGGAAGGACGACCTCTGCCTTGAGCCCCTTGGTCAGCCGGTTGATCCTGACCAGCGGCGAGCGCCCGATGGTCGCGGTGATGTCATTGTATATTCGTGCCATGTTCCGCTCCCCTTATGAGTGGGCCATCTGAAGGTCCTCTGCAGACACGATGTCAACGAGGCAGCAGGCCGACGAGAACAGCGCGTCGAAGGCGGGCGGGGCCACGATGAGATCGATCTTCGCGCTGGCTGCATACGTCAGGATGTCATGGTGGTCGGTGATGATCATGAACACCGCTTTGGCGGAAACACCGCAGCCATGGTCATTGATTGACTCGCGGACAAGATCAAAGCGCCGCAACGAGTCCTGCAGCGTCTGCTCGGACCTGCCCTTGGACTGCTGATGCACTTGCATGACGGTCAATTCGCCGTGTGTTTCGACGGCTCTCTCAATCCCGTAGGTGAGCGCCGACTGAGAGTCCGGCGAGCCGTCACTGGCTACCAATATCTTCATGCCTCTCTCCGTCTCGTCGCTTCCCGTTCCTGGGCGGGCCTTCCCCGCTTCTCCACGAGCACGCGGAAGTGGCCGTTCTCCGGCTCCACCTTGAGAACAGCGTGTCCCTCGTCCTTGAGGCTCCTTGTCACGTTCACGATCGGCTCGCCTTCGTCCAGCAGGATCTCGATGTGCTCTCCCGCGGCCATCTTCTCGATGGCAAGCTTTGTTCGCACGAAGTTCATGGGGCAGCAGACGCCAAGAAGATCGAGGACCTTTTCGTTTCGGCCTGAAGATGACTGCTTCGCCGATCCGGCATCGACACTCTTCTTCGGTTCGGCAAAGATCTCCGCGAATGCCTTGTCCACGCCGATGCGGTCGAGAGTGTGGCCGAAGCGTTCCTTTTTCTTTCCCTGCGCCAGATAGAAGTCGAAGGCCCTCTGGATGTGGCCGAGCAGTTCCTGTTTCGATGCGATCAGGACCTTTGCCCGCGTCCCGAGCCGGGGTTTCTTCCCGAGCGTGCCGCCGAGGAAGAGGGTGTAACCGGTCTTCTGCGCCGTCCATGCCGAGGTCGAGCAGTTCTTGATGCACAGCCCGCAATAGATGCACTTTTCCTTGTCGAAAACGAATGCATTGTCCTTCTCTTTGATGGCCCCCACCGGGCAGATGCTGACGCAGAGCCGGCAGGAAATGCAGGCCTCCCTGTTCCAGCCGGGCAGGACGCCGCCCATCACGCCCACGTCGTTCTCGATCGGTTTGGAGCAGCTGTTCGGGCATCCCGATACGCCGAGCTTGAACTTGTGCGGCGCCTGGCGGCGGAAGTACTGGCTGTCGAGCTCCGCTGCCAGCGCCTTGGTCTCGATGAGGGCCGAGGTGCAGACGGCCGTACCGGGGCAGGCCACGATGCCGCGGCCCCGCGGGCCGCAGACGCCGAGCACGATGCCGCCCTCTTCGAGTTCCTTTCTCGCCGCCCCGAGGTCGTTGACATGCACATGGGGGATCTCGATGGCCTGACGCGTGGTGAGATGGATCTCTCCGCGGCCGTATTTCTGCGACACCCGCGTAATGGTGTTCAACTCCTCGCCGGTCAGGTCGCCGCCTACGGTCCTGAGGCGGATGAGAAAATAGTCCTTCTGGTTCTGAGCGATGATGCCCACGCGCTTGAGCTCGTCCAGGTTCGCCGACGGCTTCGCAGGGAGCACCGTTTTGCCCGGGGCCTGCTCGGTGCTCCCGGCTTCTACTGATAACATTGTCGTGATCGTGCTCATGGGGTCCCGCCTTTTCTCTGGGGTCTCGGGAGCGAGGGCAAACTATGCCGCGGGAGATCAGTTCGGCGACCTCTCGCCCCGTCGGGACTTCTAAAGCAATGGCCATGCCAGAGAGGACAGGCTGTAATCATGGGCTTTTTCCCTTGACGGGAACGGTTCTGGGAAATAGAATATACAAGTTGTTAATAAAATATACAAAGAGGGTCCCCATGAGAACGATCGTTCTGTTCAGCCGGTCCAGCACCCTTGCCGAAGAGCTGGAAACAGTCGCGCCCAAAGGATACCGGATGATCGTGAAAGGGAAGAAGGGCGAGCGGGGGGGAGGGGACTTCCTGTTCCTGGACATCGATACGGTGGAGGCGAGCCTCATCAGGGAGCTCAGCGCGGAAACCTTCGTGATCGCCGTCACTGACCAGGAACGGACCGGTCCCGTCATGGAGGCAGCGACCTTTGGGGCATATGAGATCCTGCGGCGGCCGCTGCGGAGGGAACGTGTGGAGCGGGTCCTCGCGGAGCTTGAGGCTCTGCAGCAGGAGCTGCAGAAGGCCGTTGCGATCGACAAGGACGTGCTCGCCCCTGCAGCGACCTGTGTCATCGTGGGGCGGTCTGCGATGGTCATGAGCCTGTGCGAAAAGGTGGCGCGCATCGCCCAGGTAGAGGTGCCGCTTTTGGTGACCGGTGAGACGGGCACCGGCAAGGAACTGGTCGCCGAGGCGGTCGCCCAGCTCTCATCGCGCTTCGGCAAGCCCTTCGTGGTGATCAACTCGGCGGCCGTGCCCGAGACGCTGCTCGAGTCGGAGCTCTTCGGCTATGAGAAGGGGGCATTTACGGGCGCGGTCGCGGCCAAGGAGGGTATGCTGCGGACCGCGGACGGCGGGTGCGTGTTCTTCGACGAGATCGGCGAACTGCCGCTGGCTCTCCAGGGGAAGCTGCTGCGGTTTCTGCAGACCCAGACCTTCTATCCCGTGGGCAGCGCGAAGGAGGTTCAGGTCAACGTGCGGGTCATCTCGGCCACGAACCGGGACCTTCCCGCCATGGTGCGCGAGGGCAAGTTCCGCGAGGACCTGTACCACCGGCTTCGCGTCGCGACCATCCATGTGCCGCCGCTCCGCGAGCGCAAGAAGGACATCATTCCGCTCGTCCAGTGCCTCTTCTACCGCCATGCGCATACGGCGCAGAAGCCCATCAAGGGCGTGACGCAGGCATTCCTTGATCGGCTGCAGTCCTATGACTGGCCGGGCAACATCCGGGAACTGGAGAACACGCTCCGTTCAGCGATCGCGCTGTGCAAGACCGACTATCTGACGACGCAGGAACTGAAGGAACTGGGTGAGCACGCGCTCGTCTCGCCGGCAAGAGGGCAGGCAGACGTGCTGGCCGGGGCGGTGATTTCCTACGCAAAGGATGCGCTTGCCAGGAAGGAACGGAACCTCTACGGGAAGGTCCATGACGAGGTGGACCGGCACCTTCTCGCCTTCGCGCTCTCCCATGTGCGGGAGAACCAATCCGAGGCTGCGCGGCTCCTCGGCATCAGCCGACTGACCGTGCGCAAGAAACTTGGACTGTAAGGGGACGCGAGGCGGGGGAAGCGGCCCGGGGAAGAAGCGCAGGGAACGATGCCGTTCACTTCCCGCTGAGGTCGGCGCCCTTCCCGATGACCACGATGCCTTCGGGGCTGACATGGAACCGTTTCCGGTCCGCATCCATGTCATAGCCGATCTCCATGTTCGGCGGGAGGACGACATCCTTGTCGATGATCGCACGCCGGATGCGGCAGTGCCGACCGATATCGACGTTCTCCATCAGGATCGATTCGCGCACCTCACTGTAGGAGTTGACGCGCACGTTTGCTGACAGGACCGAGTTCTGAACCCGGCCGCCGGAGAGGATGCATCCGTGCGACACGACGGAGTCGAGGGCCATGCCGAGCCTTCCGCCCTTCTGCTCCTGGGCGAACACGAACTTTGCCGGAGGGTTCTGTGCCTGATAGGTCCGGATCGGCCAGGACCGGTCGTAGAGGTTCAGCTGCGGGTCGACGCTCACCAGGTCCATGTTTGCTTCCCAGTAGGCGTCGATGGTCCCGACATCCCTCCAGTACTTGGCGGCCTTGCGGTTCTCATCGATGAAGTTGTAGGCGAAGACGCGGGCCTTGTGCATCATGTCGGGGACGATGTTCCTCCCGAAGTCGTGAGCAGTGTCCTGGAGCGCATCGAACCGCAGGTGATCGAGGATCGTCTTCGTGTTGAAGAGGTAGATGCCCATGGATGCGAAGGCGAGACCGGGCTTTCCGGGCACGGACCGGGGCCGCTTCGGTTTCTCCTCAAAGCCGACGATGCGGGAGCCGCTGTCCACTTCGATCACGCCGAATGACGTCGCCTGATTGACCGGGACCTCGATCGCTGCGACCGTTGCATCAGCCTGTTTCACGTTGTGGAACCGCATCATCTCGGCGTAGTCCATCTTGTAGATATGGTCCCCGGCCAGGATGAGGAGGTGGTCCGGAGCGTCCTTCTCGATCATGTAGATGTTCTGGTAGATGGCGTCGGCCGTGCCCTGGTACCACTTTTCGCCTACGCGCTGCTGGGGCGGGACGGAGATGACGAACTCGGAGAGCTCGCCGGAGAAGACGTTCCATCCCAGCCGGAGATGCTTGTCGAGGGAAAGGGATTTGTACTGGGTCAGGACGGCGATCTTGCGGATGCCGGAGTTGATGCAGTTCGAAAGGGTGAAGTCGATGATGCGGTAGATTCCGCCGAAGGGGACCGCGGGCTTTGCGCGGTGAAGCGTGAGGGGATGGAGGCGTTCTCCCTTGCCCCCTGCCAGGATCATTGCGAGGATGCCCATGCCGGCTGCTCTGTTCTCTGCTTCGATATCAAGATGTGGTTCTCAGGGTGCTTGGAACTTCGATGCGGGGGAACAACAGAAGATCATGATCAGGATGGCGATAAAAAAAGGCGTTGCCTCCGAACCGATTGGTTAACTTTCCGTTGAGCGGCGGTCCTGAGGGGGTTTCTTCTTCCGCTTCGATGGTTCTGCTTCGCAGAGCCGGTGAAGCTTGCTGCATTTCCCCGCACTGGCTGCCGCTTCGGGGCATTTGGCTCTTACGGCCCGGCCGATCCTTGAAAATACAACGTAGCGGAAGCCCGTCTGCTCGACTTGCAGCCAGCTTTTCCGTCCCGGCATCAACCACGCCGTTGCCTGAGTCCCCTGCTAACGGGTCAACATCTAGACACCTACAGGTGTGGGTTCGGCAACGCCTCTTTTTGCTCCAAGCCCTCTGAGAAAGAACGGAATCCTAAGTGTTGCTTCTAGTTTCAGTATAGCACACTCTGTCAAGAATCGTTTTCATTGTCTGTCCGGAAATTTCCCTTGACCGGCAGCGTATTAGCGTTTAGACTTTTTCACGTTCACTCCATGGATGTCCGACCGAATAAAGACGCATTCCTTGCGAAAACGAGGAGCGGGATGATCGTCCCGCTTGCTGCGGAGATCGACGCACGTGCCATCACCCCCCTGGGCGCACTCGAGCGTCTGCGGCATCTGGGCCATGCCGTGCTCCTCGAGAGCTGCCGCGTGAACGCGCAGACCGGCAGATATTCCTTCGTGAGCGCTGATCCCTACCTGGTTTTCCGGTCCCGGGGAGACACGGTGGACCTGCACTGGCGCGCCGCGCCTGACGGCAAGTACGGCAAGCGCGCGACCCTGGCGCGAAGTCCGCTGGCGAAGCTCCGCGACCTGATGGCGAACTATCGCACCGAACGACTGCACGGGCTTCCCCCGTTTACCGGAGGCGCGGTAGGCTATTTCTCGTATGATTTCGTCCATCAGTTCGAAAAGCTTCCCCGGACCGCGCAGGACGACCTCGCAATTCCCGAAGCATGTTTTCTCTTCGTGGATATGGTCGTTGCCTTCGACCATCTCGAGGGGAGGGCATGGGCGATCGTGAATCCCGGCGCTCGTGAGCAGGAGATGGGCTTCCGGAAGCCGGATCCTGACCAGTGGGGCCGTCTGTATGACGATGCAGCGGCACGCATTGCCTTCATCCTCGGACAACTTCGGGAAGACGCTCCCCCTCCTGCATCGAAGGCTGGGACGCAGCAGGGTTGGCCCGTGCTGGCACCGGGAATGCCCCGCGAGCGTTTCGAGTCCATGGTCCGGAGGTGCAAGGAGTACATCGCCGCCGGCGACATCTACCAGGCGAATCTGTCCCAGCGCTTCACCGCCCATATCGGGAGCCGCGACCCCTTCATGCTCTATCGGATCCTCCGGGAGATCAATCCGTCGCCCTTTGCCGCCTACGGCGAGTTCGGGGACGTGGTCCTGGTGAGCTCGTCGCCCGAACGGCTCATCCGGCTCACGGGCACCGTCGCGGACACCCGCCCCATCGCGGGGACGCGCAGACGCGGCAGGGACCTTGCCGAGACCCGCGGTCTCTCCGCCGACCTCCTGACCAACGAGAAAGAGCGGGCCGAACACATCATGCTCCTCGACCTGGAGCGCAACGACCTCGGCAAGGTCTGCGCATACGGCAGCGTGAAGGTCGACGAGATGATGACCATCGAGAACTATTCCCATGTCATCCACATCGTATCGAACGTCCGCGGCGAGCTGGCGCCGGGCAGGGACGGGTTCGACCTCGTCCGCGCAGTCTTCCCCGGCGGCACGATCACGGGCGTGCCGAAGGTTCGCTGCATGCAGATCATCGACGAGCTGGAACCTGTGGCGCGCGGCCCCTATACCGGTTCCCTCGGGTATTTCGCCAATACGGGGGACCTGGACCTGAACATCATCATCCGCACGTTCGTGGTCAAGGAAGGCAGGGCGCATATCCAGGTGGGCGCCGGGATCGTCGCCGATTCCGACCCGGCCCGCGAGTACGAGGAGACGCTCGAGAAGGCCGAAGCTCTCGTCAAGGCGCTGGAAAAAATGTGAATTCCCAAGTTTTCCCTGTTGCAGTTTTTTCGGGCTTGCGTTATAGTTGATGCTGAACTGCATCGGGAAAGGAGCGCTTCCGTATGTTCCTGGTGGAACTGGTCATGCAGGGTGTCCGCGGGTTTCAGCATCTCGTTCGCCTCAAGTTCCAGGGGGGGTTCAACTTCGTCGCTGCGGGCAGCGAAGCGGGGAAGACCACGTCCGCTGACGCCGTGGTGCGGCTCCTCTTTCCGGTCAACGACCCTGCGAAAATGGAGGGCCTCGTTTCCCGCGCTGCTCCCGAGGGTTCACGATGCGCACTGGTTGTCTACTGCGACGACGGCTCGTACTACCGGGCGATCCAGGACTTTTCCAAGCGCGCCATCAATCTATCCCAGTACATCGCCTCCACCAAGGAGTTCAAGCTTCTGCACAAAGACTGGCAATCGACGGCTCAGTTCTTCGCGGACCAGATGCCCGGCGTATCCGAGGAGGACTATGACCGGCTCTTCGTGTACCGGCGGGACTCCTGCGCCGGCCAGGCCGGTCCAATCGTGCCGGCCGCCGGCGCGTCCTTGTCCCGTTCCGTAGCGGCGCCGCCGCCGCGGACGGCGGCAGAGAATCCCAAGCTGCAGGAACTGCGCGAGACCCTTCGGAAGGCCGAGGAAGCCACGGATGCCGAGTACAAGGCCGACGCCGCGAGGCTCCGGCTCTCCGAGACTGGCAAAAAGCTGGAAAGGATAGCAGAGAACGAGAAGCAAATCGCCGAGCTTGAAGCCCATCTGGCGGACCTCAAGGCCTGCGAGACCCTCCCGGAGAACCTGGCCGAGATGATCAGCAGCCACGAACAGGCACAGTCCCAGAAGATAGTGAAGCTCGATGAGGTGGACAAGGACATCGAAGGCCTCACGGCGCAGCGCGATGCCATGCCCACGGCGAACCTCTTGCGCGACAAGCTCTTCATCGCCGGCGCTGTCCTTGTGGCCCTGTCGCTCGTTGCAGGGCTGTTTGTCCTGTCCGCCGAGCAGTCCTATCTCTTTCCCATTGGCGTGCTCGGGGGGCTTCTGCTGGCCGGCGCCGGGTGGTACAATGGCACCCGTCTGAGCGCCCAGCGGAAGGAGGTTCAAAGGGAGATCGACGGGCTCGTGAAAGAGCGCGCGGACGTCGAGAAGAAGTTCCAGGATGGCGGCGCCGCCATCCTGAAGTTCATGAAGGCCACGGGCTCGTCCTCGGCCGGCGAGCTTAAGGAAAAGGTGGATACGTACCGCCATTACGAGGAAATGATCCGCGATCTGCGCGAGCAGCAGAGCCGGCTGACGACCGAACAGTCGCGCGAGCAGCTGCAGGAAGAGTACGGCAAACAGCGCGAAGAGGTCGTTCAGCTCGAGCAGGCGGCCAAGGCCCTGGCCCGCTACGCCGTGGATACGTACAGCATCCGGCAGGAGATCGAGCGCCTCGAGGCCGGTTCATTGCCTGCAGCCCCTGCGGACGCGGTTCTTGGCGGCACGGACTCGGGCGAGAGTATCGCGGTGTCGGTCCAGCCTTTGGTGGCAGGCAGGGGCTTCAATGTGCTGGCCGAGATCGCCGTGGCGAGCCGCCTGAGCGGCATCGAGATCGACACTCTGGTTCCCGCCGTGGAGAGTGCGGCTCAACGCAATCTCGCGGCGGTGAGCGCCGGGAAGTATGTGAAGGTCGAGGTCGGCCACGACGGCCAGCCCCTGCTGCATGACAAGAACGGCGGAAGCCACGGCTACGGGTCGCTCAGCCACAGCACCCGCGAGATGACTTGCTTCTGCTTCCGAGCCGGCCTGGTGGAGGCCATCTCCGGAAAGCGCAGGCTGCCCTTCGTGCTCGACGACCCCCTCACGGGCATGGACCTCGCCCGCCAGCAGGCGGCATGCAACGTGCTTCGCGTTCTCGGGACCAAGACCCAGGTGATCCTGTTCACCTCGAATGCCGCGCTCAAGGCGACCTCCGATGTCGTCGCGGAGCTGAAGTAGATGCAGGGAACGTTCATTACCTTCGAAGGGATTGAAGGCTCCGGCAAATCCACACAGATAGCCCTCCTTCACGACCATCTCCTGCAGCAGGGCAGGGCAGTGACGCTCACCCGGGAGCCGGGCGGCACCTCCATCGGCGACCAGGTGCGGAAAGTCCTCCTGGACCCGACGAACAAGGGTCTGGATCCCACAGCGGAGCTCCTTCTGTATGCGGCAAGCCGTTCCCAGCATCTGCGCGAAGTGATCCTGCCCGCGCTTACTGCCGGCCATGCGGTCCTTTGCGACCGGTTCTCCGACGCCACGCTGGCCTACCAGGGACACGGACGGGGGCTCTCGATCGCCACAATCCGCGATCTCGACCGCATCGTGACGGCGGGGCTCAAGCCGGACCTCACGATCCTGCTGGATATCGATGCGCGGACCGGGTTGCATCGCGCCCGGGGCAGGAACGCCGCGCAGGGGCTGCACGGCGAGGCGCGCTTCGAGAACGAGGATATCGCCTTTCACACCCGCGTCCGCGACGGATACCTCCTCCTTGCGCGGGAAGAGCCGAACCGCATCCGGCTTGTCAATGCCGCGCGTACGCCCGAGGAGATCCAGCAGGATATCCGGCAACTCGTCGCTACGCTCCTGCAGTGATTCCGGAAACGATCATGACCATCAGATTCTCGGAAATCATCGGCCACGAGCGGCAGGTCGGCATCCTGCGTCGCGCCCTGCAGAACGACGCCCCTGCCCATGCCTACCTGTTTTCCGGT
Organism: Nitrospirota bacterium; assembly: GCA_037916085.1. Classification (GTDB taxonomy): domain Bacteria; phylum Nitrospirota; class UBA9217; order UBA9217; family UBA9217; genus JAKAHZ01. The sequence continues at coordinate 10,117 of JBAIYC010000466.1, forward strand.
GAGCCGGGAATCGGGAAACGCATGACGGCGCTCGCCTTCGCTGCGGCGCTGAACTGCCAGCAGCCCCTGGACCGTGACGCTTGCGGGTCCTGTCCGTCCTGCCGGAAGATCGCTTCGGGAAACCATCCCGACGTGCACCTCATGGCACCCGACGGCGATGAGATTAAGATCGACCAGATACGAGAGGCCCAGGCGACTCTGTCCCTTCGGCCCTTCGAAGGGCGCCGCAAGGTCCTGATCGTCGACGGCGCAGAGTCGATGAACGAAGCGTCGTCCAACGCATTCCTCAAGACCCTCGAAGAACCGCCGGGCGAGTCCTTGATCATCCTGGTCACGGCCATGCCCCAAAGCCTCCTCGCTACGATCCGTTCGCGCTGCCAGTCACTGTCGTTCCAGCCTCTGCCGAGGAGTGTGCTGGCGCAGGCGCTGCGGGATCGTCGCGGGCTCAGCCAGGAGGATGCCTGGTTCCTTGCCGCGCTTTCGCGGGGCAGCATCGGCCGCGCCCTGGAGATGGACATCGAAGAGGAGCGCACGGAGCGGGCGAGGGTCAAGGAGCTTCTGGACGGCGTCGCCCGTCTGGCGCCGGACGAAGTCCTAGCTCTTGCCGAGGGTGTGGCCAAAGACAGGGAAGGGTTCGAACGGCTGATCGAGATCAGCATCGAACTGCTCCGCGACCGCGTCGTTTTCGCGGAAACGGGCGATGAACGGCTGCTCGTCTTTCCCGGCGGGAGCGGCCGGCTTGCGGGCGGGAATGCGCGTGCCGTCCTTCTGAGAGCGATCCGTGACCTGGACCTCCTCACATCGAGCAGGGGACTGCTGGAGCGTCGCGCCAGTCCCCAACTCGTCGCAGAGAACCTGTTCCTGAAGCTGGGAAGAGATTGATATCCCGCCCGATTCCGCTGTTCTCCCATCGAAAAAAGATTGTGCGCCATAGGGGAAAAGGGTATTATTGTAATTCACTGCGTGCCGGCAGCAGGGGGCCGGCGGGCGGGAAAGGCAGGCGCTTTGCGCCATTTCTGTGCCCGGGGGAGACCCGGGCAGGATAGAGATACCAACTCGAAATGAAGATTGCAGGAGTACGTTTCCGGGACAACTGGAGGATCTACGATTTCGACGCCACAGGCGTCGAAATCGCCATTGGTGATGCGGTGATCGTGGAATCGGACCGCGGTCTCGGGTTCGCCCGCGTTGTGCGGTTGCGCGAGGGCGACGCCCTTCCCGAGGCCCCGCAATCGCCGCAGGAGCAGAAACACCCGGGCAGCGGACAGAAGGCTGCTGCGAAGGCCGAGGAGGAAGAGGAAGAGATCGAGGTGGAGACACCGGCATCCCTTGCCGCCGCAGCCGCGGCGCCTCCGTCGGCGCAGGCCCCGGCTCCGGATCGGTCGCGGCCGTCCAAGGCCCACCGAAAAGTGCTCCGGAAGGCCACCGATGAGGACCTCCAGAAGGCCGACAAGAACCGCGCCCGTGAGGCCGAGGCCTTCAAGATGTGCCAGGACATGGTCGCCGAGCGGGAGCTTGCGATGAAGCTGATCCGCACGGAGTATTCCTTCGACGCCTCGCGTGTCACGTTCTACTTCTTCTCCGAGAACCGCATCGACTTCCGCGAGCTGGTGAAGGACCTCGCGCACAAGCTCCGGAGCAGGATCGAGATGCGCCAGGTCGGCGTGCGGGACGTCGCACGGATCATCGGCGGCTTTGGTCCCTGCGGCAGGGAGCTCTGCTGCACGTCCCACCTTCGCGCCTTCGAGCCCGTGTCCATCCGCATGGCCAAGAAGCAGGAAATGGTATTGAACCCTGCCAAGATCTCGGGGGTTTGCGGACGCCTTCTCTGCTGCCTCTCCTACGAGTTCCCGGTGTACGATGCCATCAAGAAGGACCTGGCTGAGATGAAGGAGTCCGTGGCGCGGGAAAAACAGGAACAGCAGGAGCGCAAGCTCGCCGAGGAGCGTCGCGAGACGGAGGAGCGGCGGGCGGCAGAGGACAAGCGTCGCCAGGAAGAGGACAAGAGGAAACAGGAACAGAAACAGCGCGATCGTCAGCGCCAGGCCGAGCAGCAGCAGAAGAAACAGGAAAAGAAGAAGGAAGGACCGCAAGACCAGAAGCGTCAGCCCCAGGAACAGAGGCAGCGAGACAGGCAGCAGGGGAAACAGCAAAGGAGGCCGGAGCAGCAGGCAGGCGCCCCCGCTCCTATCGCGGAGGGGCAGGAACAGCCCGCCGTAGGCCAGCAGCCTGCTGAGAAGGGCGAGGGGCGGAGCGCGAAGAAGCGCCGCTTCTGGCGGAAGAAGAAAAAGAAGAGCGGCGGGCAGGGCGGCGGACCTCAGCCGGGCGGAGCGTCAGGAGGCGAAGGAGCCTAGGACCTGAGCACTTCTAAGCGAGTGTCAAGGCAGAACAAAATCAAAGGCGTCTCTCGCTGAGTTCGGGGAGGCCGCAGCGTAAGTCGAGTCCTCGAATCCCGTCATGAGCATCTCTCCCGATCCTTCTCTGCGGGCTCTATGCCTCTGCGAGACATGCTTTTTGCTTGACCTCTAGGTCAATGATGAATGCAGAATAAATTCTACATCACCACTCCGATCTACTACGTGAACGACGTGCCGCACATCGGCCACGCCTACACCACCATCGCTGCGGACACGATGGCGCGTTACCACCGCCTGCGGGGCGACTCGGTCTTCTTCCTCACCGGAACCGACGAGCACGGGCAGAAGGTGGAGAAGGCGGCTGTGGAACGGGGCCGCACACCGAAGGAACATGCTGACCTCCTCTCGGTCAACTTCAGGAGGCTCTGGGAGAAGCTCGAGATCGCGAACGACGCCTTCATCCGCACAACGGACAAGGAGCATATCGCCATGGTCCAGGAGCTTCTCCAGAAGCTCTACGACAAGGGCGAGATCGAGCGCAGGACCTATGAAGGCTGGTACTGCACGCCCGACGAGCGGTTCTGGACCGAGAAGGAGATCGTGGAGGGCAAATGTCCGGACTGCGGCAGGCCCGTGGAGCGCATCAGCGAGGACAACTACTTCTTCCTGATGAGCAAGTATCAGGACCGGCTCATCGGCCACATCGAGCGCCACCCTGACTTCATCCGTCCCGATTCGCGCCGCAACGAGGTGCTCGGCTTCCTCAGGAACCAGAAACTGGGCGACCTCTGTATCTCCCGGCCGAAGGCGCGGCTCGCCTGGGGCATCGAGCTTCCCTTTGACCGTGATTTCGTCACCTATGTCTGGTTCGATGCGCTGGTGAACTACTTTTCCGCCACGCGCTACCTGAGCCCGGCGGCGAACGGGTCATCGGACCCTGCCGTGCGCGAACGGTTCTGGTGGCCGGCAGACCATCACCTGGTGGGCAAGGACATTCTCACGACCCACAGCGTCTACTGGTCCACGATGCTCATGGGCCTGGACCTGCCGCTTCCGAAGAACATCTTCGCACACGGCTGGTGGACCCGCGACGGGAAGAAGATGTCCAAGTCTGTCGGCAACGTCATCGACCCGAACGAGGTAGTGGACGCCTACGGAGCCGATGCCTTCCGGTACTTCGTACTGCGCGAAGTGCCCTTCGGCCTGGACGGCGACTACTCGAACGAGACCTTCATCACGCGGTTCAACACTGAACTGGCGAACGACCTGGGGAACCTCCTGTCCCGCGTCATGACCATGGTCGGAAAGTACTTCGGCGGCAAGGTGCCGGCTCCGGGTGAGATGCAGCAGAGCGACCGGGAGCTTCGTGAGATCGCCGAGGCCGTCCCTAAAGCGGTCGAGGCCGACCTGGCGGCCCTGGCCTTCAGCAAGTATCTGCAGGATGCCTGGCATCTCGTGACGCGCGCGAACCGGTACGTGGAAGAGAACGCACCCTGGTCCCTGGCGAAGAAGAACGACATGGCCAGGCTTGCCACGGTGCTGTACAACCTTGCCGAGTCTCTCCGTCTGATCGGCCTCGCGCTCTACCCGGTCATCCCGGGGACCTGTCAGAAGATCTGGAAGAGCATCGGCGCGGGGAAGGAGATAAGCTCCGTCCGTCTGCGGGAGGAGCAGAGCTGGGGCGGGCTCAAGACAGGTACGGAGATACAGCCCGGGGAGCAGCTCTTCCCGAGGATATTGGTAGGGGTTCAACATGCCGTAAGTAAAGTGCGCAGCAACGATATTAAAATAATAGAAAGCAAGCCGGAGAAGAAGATGGAACTGAAAGCAGCCGAACAAAAAACAGCCGAGCCGGAGCTGATCGGCATCGAGGACTTCGGGAAGGTGCAGCTTCGGGTCGGAAAGATCGTCTCTGCGGAGCGCGTGGAGAAGTCCGAGAAGCTCGTCAAGCTCAGGGTGGACATCGGCACGGAGACGCGGCAGGTCGTGGCAGGCATCGGGAAGGCCTATTCGCCCGAGCAGCTCCTCGACAAGCAGATCGTGATCGTTGCCAATCTCAAGCCCGCGAAGCTCATGGGCGTCGAGTCCCAGGGCATGCTGCTTGCCGCGAGCAGCGGGGACTTCCTTTCCGTGGTGACGCCGGACAAGGACATCGCGCCGGGCGCGAAGGTAAAGTAGGAACGACGAAGCAAGCATTTTTCACCACTGAGACAGGGCACGGAGGAAAGACAAAGGCCGTAGAGATCTTCTCCGTGTCTCAGTGCCTCCGTGGTAATTTTTTTGTTTCTGGCTTCAGTCACGCCCAAGGATACATCAATGCTTATCGACACCCACGCGCATCTGGAGATGCGCGAGTTCAACGACGACCGGGACGAGGTCATCAAACGGGCCCGCGAGGCCGGCGTCGAGTACATCATCACCATCGGCACCACCGTGGAGTCGAGCCGTGACGCGGTCATGCTCGCGGAGAAGTACGACTTCATCTATGCCGCCATCGGCATCCATCCCCACGAGACCAAGGACATCCTGCACCCCACCTACGACATCCTTCGCCATTTCGCCCAGCACAAGAAGGTCGTGGCCTACGGCGAGGTGGGTCTGGACTATTACTACGAAC
>JBAIYC010000467.1:0-1727 GCA_037916085.1 Nitrospirota bacterium
GCCGGACGGGAAGGCAATATTCGAACAGAAGTGTCTCAAATGTCATAAGCCGGAGAAGTTCAAGTCCCAGCATAACGACCGCAAGAGCTGGGAGCTCATCCTGAGCAGAATGGAGCGGAACAGCTGCTTGCTTACCGAGGAAGAGCAGAGCGTTCTCGCCGAATATCTCGCCAAGGTCCACGGCGATTGACCCGTCCCTGCGGGGCCAGTGGTTCATGCGGCCCTGTTCCCGCTCACTTCCGAACAAACTTCCCTAGGATGACGGTCGCAGCCCCAGGAGCCGGGCCGCGTTCTGATACAGCATTTTTTCCTTCCTGCTGCTCGATAGCTCGAGATTCGCGTTTCGTTCCAGCATCTCCTTCTGGTCTGTCCAGGGGCTGTCGCTCCCGAAGAGCACGCGGTCCTCATGGAACTTTCCGAGCATCTTGACAAAGCCTTCGTCCGTCATCTCTGTGAGCGCCATCGAGGTCTCGGTGTAGACATTCTCCCGCCTTCCCAGCATCCCCGCCCGGTCCCACTGCCGCCATGCCCCCACATGGGTGGCCACGATGGTGAGGCCGGGGAACTCGCCGGCCAACCGGTCGACCCGTTCCACATCCGCCTGCAGGTTCCCGGGAAAAGCGATGTCCAGCCCCGTGTGAAAGATGACGAACATGCCAAAATGTCCGACCATCTGATAGAAGGGGAACATCCTGCGCTCATCGATCGCAAAGCCCTGGTACATGGGGTGGAGCTTCACGCCGCGGACTCCCTCGCGCGCGGCCGCGGACAAGAGCGCCTCCACGTCGGCGGGGGCATTGTCGGGGTGGAACGAAACGAGCGGGATGATGCGCTCGCTCCGGATCTGCCGGCAGAAGTTCAGGATAGGGGCGTCCTGCGCGGGCCGCGTCGAGATGTTCGCGACGACACTCGCACCGATGCCTGCCCGGTCCATGGAGGCGATCAGTCCCCGCAGCGTGCCGTCGGTCCGCGGCTGGTATTCTCCGGATTCCTCAGCGAGCTTCCTGACCGCCTGCTCCGCGATCCTGTCCGGGAAGATGTGGGTATGGAAGTCGATGACCTGCATAACATTCATGCCAACGACGGAGACACGGAGCCACAGAGGATGCATAAGATGAGCCTGAAGTCTTTTGAAGCTTCCATGCTACTCCCGTGTCTCAGTGCCTCCGTGGTGAAAATCATAATTTACGGTTGTCAATGACCCGCTTCGCCTTTCCCTCGAACCGCTCCAGCGATTTCTTCTCCACCAGCTTCACTTCGACCGCGATGCCGAGCTCGGATGCCATCCGCTTCTTGATCGTGTCGATGAGCTCCTTCTGCTTCTTCATCTCGTCGAAAAAGATCTTCTCCGAAACCTCGACAAGCACCATGGCGTCATCGAGCGCGCCCTTCCGGTCGATGACGATCTGGTAGTGGGGCTCGGTCCCCTCGATCTCAACCAACACGGCCTCGATCTGCTGCGGGAAGACGTTGACGCCGCGGATGATCAGCATGTCGTCGGTGCGGCCCATGATCCTGGCCATCCGCCGGAGCGTCCTGCCACAGGGGCAGGGCTCCTCGATGAGCCGCGTCAGGTCCCGCGTGCGGTAGCGGATCATCGGAAAGGCCTCCTTCGTGAGCGTCGTGATCACCAGCTCGCCCACGTCCCCGGTCGGGACGGGCTCCAGCGTCTTCGGGTCGAGCACCTCGACCAGGAAGTGGTCCTCGTTGATGTGCAGGCCGTTCCG
>JBAIYC010000468.1:0-13722 GCA_037916085.1 Nitrospirota bacterium
TGAACAAGGCCGAAACGGCCCATTCGGTCCTGGTGGGGATCACGTGGAGATTTTAGGAGGAGTGCAGATATGATGACCGTCAAAGCAGTGCGTATCCTGCACCCTCCCTTGCGGAAGAAGCAGGCACCGTCACGGTTGCGATACGGGCACCTGCGAGGCCAGGGTCCTGAAGGAGGGAAAAGGGTGCCATTGACGCGGAACGATCCGCCGGCCTAGAGACCGTCGCAGGGTCTCGATCCGACGATTGCGGGAACAAATTCCCTTTTACATTTCTTCCTCCCGCCGCTATAATGACCGCAGTGAACGAAGGACTTTCTCTCTTCCCGAGGTCAAAGGGCGAACGGCGATGAGGATAGCCGGTATTCAGGTACAGGCAGGGCCCGACATGGAGAAGAACGCCGCACGGGCCCTCGAGATGGCCGAGGTCGCAGCGGAGAAGGGCGCGAAGATCGTCGCCTTTCCCGAGCTTTGCCTGACGCCCTGGTTCCCGCGGGACGAACAGAGCGACCAGTTCTCGCTGGCCCGCATGCCCTCGAATGGGCTGCTCGACCCCTTCGTCGCCCTTTCCCTCAAGCGCCAGATCGTTATCGTCCTGCCCTTCTTCGAGTCCTCGAACGGCAAGTATTACAACAGCGCGGCGGTGATCGACAGCGGCAAGGTGCTGGGCGTGTACCGCAAGGTCCACCTCCCGAACCTCCCGCTCTACCGCGAACAGTTCTACTTTGCTTCCGGTGACACCAACTTTCCGGTCTTCCCCACCTCGCGCGGCAGGATCGGAGTCCAGATCTGCTGGGATAACCTCTTTCCCGAGGGTTCCCGCATCCTGGCGCTCCGGGGCGCCGACATCATCATTGCACCAACGGCTGCATCGCAGGACCGTCATATGCACTGGGAGCGGGCCATTACGGCCAACGCCTTCGCGAACAACGTCTTCATCTTCCGCGTGAACCGCGTAGGGCGGGAGAACGGCATCACGTTCTATGGACGGAGCTTCTGCGCAGACCCCTGGGGGGAACTGATCTCCGAACTGGCGGGGAGCCGGGAGGCCATTGTGTTGGCCGACATCGACCTCCGGGACCGCGAGGCTGCACGGGAGACCTGGGGCTTCCTGCGGCACAGGAAGCCCGGCGAGTACGGCGACATTGTGAAGTGAGCTGCGAGTCAATCCTCTCTCATCGACTTCGTCACGATAGATCCTTTGATATTGACATCGCCGTTACGTTTTGCTACATTTTCCGCGTTGTTTCCTGATGAATAGTTGCATCCTTCGTTCACTGTTGCAAGATCTCATCGGACCAGGAGGAAGGGAATGGCGGACAAGTTAGGTGTTGTAGTGGGCGGCGGTCCCGCTCCGGGCATCAATGGTGTGATCAGTGCCGTGACCTTCGAGGCCTTCAAGCAGGGGCTGGACGTGGTCGGCTTCTACGACGGTTTCAAGTGGCTGTCCAAGGGTGATATGTCACAGGTCGTGACCCTGCACCCCGAGGAGATCTCGCGCATCCACCTGCGGGGAGGCTCGGTCATCCGCACGTCGCGGGAGAACCCCACAAAGGACCCCGCCAAAATGGCGAACGTGATCAAGGCGCTCACCGGGATGGGGATCAAGTATCTGGTGACTATTGGCGGCGATGATACGGCGTTCACGGCGACCCAGGTCGAGAAGGCCGCCGACGGCAAGATCGCGGTCTGCCACGTGCCGAAGACCATTGACAACGACCTTCCGCTCCCCCACGGCGTGCCGACCTTCGGGTTCGAGACGGCTCGCCAGCTCGGCGCTCAGCTCGTCGAGAACCTCATGGAGGACGCCCAGACTGCCTTTCGCTGGTACTTTGTGGTGGCCATGGGACGCTCTGCTGGCCACCTTGCGCTCGGCATGGGCATGGGTGCCGGCGCCACGCTAACGCTCATTCCCGAGGAGCTGGGGAACAAGATCTCCTGGAACAAGGTGGTGGCCATTCTGACTGGCGCGATCATCAAGCGTATGGCGATGGGCAGGAACCACGGCGTGGCCGTGATCGCTGAGGGTGTGGCCATCCGCTTCGATCCCGCGGAGATGACCATCCTGAAGGACGTTCCGCGAGACGACCACGGCAACATCCGCCTCGCCGAGATCCCGCTGGGCGACATGCTGAAGCAGCATGTGCTCAAGGAGCTGGCGCAGCTCGGCATCAAGCAGACCATCATTGCAAAAGACATCGGCTACGAGCTCCGCTGCCATCGGCCCATCTCCTATGACCGCGAATACACCCGCTACCTGGGCTACAGCGCCGTGCAGTTCCTTGTCGGCGGCGGATCGGGCGCCATGATCATGCTGAAGGACGGAAAATGCCTTCCCATCAAGTTCACGGACCTGATGGACCCCAAGACGGGCAAGACCAGGATCCGGACCGTAGACATCAATTCCGACGACTACCGCATGGCGCGGCGGTACATGATCCGGCTGGAGAAAGAGGATCTGCAGGGGGAAATGCTTCAGAAACTCGCAGCGACGGCGAAGATGAAGCCCGAGGACTTCCAGAAAAAGTTCCAGGTTGCGGTGGAGTAGGGACGGCAGGGATACGTCTCGAGGAGTGGAGCGGGAAGCGGTATGTCGAACCGGCCTCTTTGGCGCCGTTTTGTGGTCGATGCCAGGCCATGAATTACCGGGGTCAGTCCTAGAGGGGCCGATCCCCGCGTTGTTACAGGGGGATGCGCTTCTCGCGGGCGTGGTTCCGAACGATGATGATTGCGTTGTGAATCCGCTGGAGCTTCATGTTCTTCTGACGCATGGCCACGGTGTCATGGAAATGGACGGGGAGGTTCCGAACGCCTGTCATGGCCTTGTTGAGGTTTTCGTAAAGATCCTTGATGAGTTCCTTGTCGAACTTCTTGAGGATGATGGGATTGATGGCCGTGTAGCCTTCAATCACATCGTTCGCAATCTGCCGCATGCTCTTGCCGCCGAACCCGCTCGCTTCCGCCATGTCCCGCCCCGCTATGCTCCCATGGTCTTTATGGCGCGCTCTAGCGCCGCCTTCTTCTCGCGAAGGGACGCGAGCCGCTGCTCCAGGTCCTCGGCGGCCGCTCCCCGCGCACGAGCCAGCTCCTCGAGATCGGCCAACGCACGGAAGAGGTCCTCGGAAGCGACCTGGACCGCTTGGTGCGAATGCCGTCCATGTTCGCAGAGGCGACCGATCGTTTCGGCAAGTTCCTTCATCATGGGGTCGTCGGTCTCCCGCAACCGGAGCGAGATGTGGCAGTCACCTGCGGCGATCCTCTCCAGGGTCGAACGGATACGGGCGATGGGCCCCACGAACCGGTGGGAGTAGACCGTACCGGCGAGACCGATGAAGACGAGAAGCGCGACGAGCGTGATGGGAAGGAACACCGGCAGCTCCACGATAGCCGCGATCTTCTGGAATACCCGGAGCAGGAGGGTGTAAGCGACGAGGACGAAGATCAGGAAGAGGATGAACCTCGTTTGGGGAGCCGAGGGAATCAGCAGCCCCTTGTTGCGCGACAACAGATCTTTCCGACCGGTCTTTGTCATAGATGTGCGCCGGGGCATCGAACGGCGTCCTCGGCACGTGAACGGAATTATAACATAACGGCGGAGCAGGTCAAGCGGGGAATCGCACAGCCGAGCGGAGGTTTCATGGAGCAGACGCAGGGACAGAACCGGGGGAAGCTATGATCCCCTGGAAATATCTGGACAGCGGCCCTGGCCGGGGCGCGGACAACATGGCCGAGGATGAGCGGCTGCTCGCCCAGGCAGCGCGGGGCGGCGTGCCGACCGTGCTGCGCTTCTATACCTGGGCTCCGCCCGCGGTCTCGCTCGGGAGATTCCAGGACGAGGCCCGTGCCGTTGATTCCGCCGCCTGCGCGCGCTTCGGATTCGACATTGTGCGGCGCATCACCGGTGGGAGGGCGGTTCTCCACGACCGGGAGCTGACGTACAGCGTCATATCACCGCACCGTGCCGGCCTGTTCCCGAACGACGTCCTGGGGACCTACAAGGTGATCGCCGTGGGACTGCTTGCCGGTCTCACAAACCTCGGCGTACAGGCAGAGATGGTGTCCCGCCCGGACCGGTCGAGGGAAACAGTGAAGAAAGGGCGCGCCGATGCCGCTTGTTTCTCCTCTCCGTCGTGGTACGAGATCACGGCACGCGGCCGGAAGATCGTTGGCAGCGCACAGCGGCGGGTGCCCGGCGCGTTCTTGCAGCACGGCTCTATCCTGATCGACTACGACCCGGAGCTCGCGGCTGCGGTCATTCCGGGAGGCGGGGCCCCGAATGCCGTCACCTCCCTCGGGCGGGAACTCGGCAGGAACGTGCCGATCAGTGAAATAAAGAAGGCGTTCCTTCAAGGTTTCCGGGACTCGCTCGGGATCTCCTTTCTTCCCTGAGCGCTGCGGCGACGGCTTTTGCCTCCACTCTCCTCGCCGACGGTCGCTCACGGTGACACCAACGTCTGAGCACATCGCACAGAGCTTGTTCCCGCTCGCTTGGAAAAGGCGTCACTCGTGGTATAATGGTGCGTTCAATCCCGGACCCCTTTGAGCGGGTCTTCGCGAGGCGCTCTGTGATCCCCTATCCATCGATCGACCCGGTGATCGTCCGCATCGGTCCCGTAGCCATCCGGTGGTACGGTCTCATGTACCTCCTGGGCTTCGGCTCATCCTATGCGCTGGTGCGGCATCAGATCAAGCGCCGGGAAATCGCGCTCGGTGCGGACTTCCTTGAATCGCTCTACACCTGGCTCGTCGTGGGCCTGATCGTCGGAGCACGGGTCGGCTACGTGCTCTTCTACGACCTGTCCGAATATCTCCGGCATCCGCTGGATGTCTTCGCACTCTGGCATGGAGGGATGTCCTTTCACGGAGGCCTGATCGGAAGCGTGGCCGCAGGGATCTGGTGCTGCCGGCGCCAGGGAGTCGACCCCTGGCGCGTCGCGGACCTCATTGTCCCGACGGCGCCCATCGGTCTGGGCCTCGGCAGGCTGGGGAATTTCATCAATGGTGAACTCTTTGGGAGGGTGACCGACGTACCCTGGGGCATGGTCTTTCCGAACGGCGGCCCGGCGCCGCGCCATCCGTCGCAGCTCTATGAGCTCTTCCTGGAAGGGATCGTGCTCTTCTGGGTGCTCTGGACGCTGAAGGACCGGATGCGCCACCCGGGGGTCCTTACGGCCTTGTTCATCATCTTCTACGGGGTGTTCCGGATCATTGCCGAGCTGTTCCGCGAGCCCGACCCGCAACTGGGTTTCATCGTCGGCCCCGTGACCATGGGCCAGATCCTCAGCTCCTGCATGGTGCTCGCCGGGATCATCGTGTTTGTCCTTCGCCGCAAGGCGTGACGCTTCGGGGGCTCCCGGAGACGGGAAGTGCTTGACGGGTCCTTGACGTTGGGCGGTCACACTTCTCATAAGGTCTTCCGTACCGTTCCTGCATGCCCATTCGCAGGTTGTTCAAATAGCCGAGGCTGTTCTGCGGCCGATGCTCCTTTCTTTCCTTTACATTCCCAGCCTGCTGTGCTACAAAGCGGCATGCGGCTGCAGAAAACAGCGGCAGCAGGGCTTCTCATCGTTCTTGCTCTCTGCCTATCCCTTCCTTGCGCGGCAGCGGATCTCGATGGGCTTCCGGTCACCCGCATTCTTTTGAAGGATGATCGGAGCCAGGCCTGGCCCGACGCAGAGAACCTGCTGAAGCTCATCCAGGTCAAGCCGGGAGATGCGTTCTCGCGCGAGGCCGTTCGGAAAGGCATCGGTTATCTCTATCTCAAGAAGATTTTCCGCGATGTTCGCGTCGACGCCTTTCCCGAGGAGGGCGGGGTCCGCCTGGAATACACCCTCTTTCCGCTCACCTTTGTGGACCGTATCGTTTTCCGGGGGAACCATGCCTTGGCCAATCGGGACCTGCTGGCAGCCATCCCCGGTGTCGAGGGCAGGGAACTGCGCGAGGATGCCTTTCCCACCATCCGGACGAACATCCAGGCACGCTATCAGACCGAGGGATTCTATGGCGTCCGGGTGAGCTTTCGTTCTGAACCTGCCGAGGCCCCGTATCGCGCAAATCTCTTCATCTATATAACCGAACCGAAACGGACCGTGATAGCGGAGGTGCGGTTCAAAGGCAATGCAGCGCTCACGGACCGGGAACTGCTCGGGGTCATGAAGAACCGCCCGGGCAGGCCGCTCCTGACGGACGTGCTGTTCGACGAGGACCTCCCTGCCATCCAGAAGCGGTATGCCGCCCAGGGGTATCCCGCCGCAAAGCTCGGTCCTGTGAGCATGCGGTTCGAGAACGAGCGTGCCTATCTCGAGATCGAGGGCGTCGAGGGTCCGAAGGTATCGGTTGTCTTCATGGGGAACCGGAAGTTCAGCGACAAGGAGCTGCAGGAGCTGCTCCTCATCTCATCGGAACACGACATCTCTGAAACGGTCATCGAGAGCAGCGTCGATAAGATCAGGAACGCCTACAAGGACGAAGGATATGCCGACGTCAAGGTAGACGTGAAGAGAACCGAAGGGCAGGGGACGGTCTACCTCTTCTTTGCCGTCGACGAAGGGCCCCGCGTCAGGGTGGAGAACGTCCGCGTGGAGGGGAACACGGCATTTACCGCCAAAGAGGTGCTGAGCATGATCGAGACGCGTCGGTCGCACTGGTACTGGACGAGGTATTTCCGAGCGGACGTGCTCGACAAGGACATCGACATTATCGACGAACAGTACGCGGCAGCAGGCTACCTCGCCGCGGATGTGAAACAGACGGTCACGCGGTCCGCCGACGGCAGCAGAGCGGTCATTGTCATCAAGATCAGCGAGGGGAAGAGGACAATGACCGGTTCCGTGACCTTTGAGGGCAACAGCGCGGTCAAGGAGGCGGATCTCACCAAGCTGCTCAAGCTCAAGACCGGCATGCCCTTCAATGAACGAAGGATGGAAGAGGACCGAAACGATATCGCGGCCTACTATGCGAACAAGGGATACCTCTACGCGCGGATCGAAGTGGAGAAGCGGCCTGCGCCAAGCCCCGGCGCTGCGGGCACCGAGGTCATGGACGTGCACTATCGGATCGCCGAGGACGAGCTTGTCCGGATGGGAACCGTGGTCCTGCGGGGGAACCTGTACACCAAAGACTACGTGATCCTTCGCGAACTCGAGCCCCGAACCGGGGACGTGTACAACTATGAGGAGATCCTTAAGAGCCAGCAGCGCGTCTACCGGTATGGGTATTTCAGCCGGGCGAAGTTCGAGCCCATCCATCCGAACGAAAAGGAGACCGTGAAGGACATGCTCTTCACCGTCGATGAACGTCCGGCGGGAACCGTCGATTTCGGCGTGGGCTACGGCAACCTGGACAGGTTGCGCGGCTTCGTCGAGATCTCGCACCGGAACATCGAAGGCACGGCCCGCTACGCGAGCCTGCGGCTCGAAGGGAGCGATATCCTGGAGCGCGTTGCCTTCACCATCCGCGAACCCTGGTTCATGGGGTTCCGGAACGTGGACAGCCGCTTCATCCTCACGTGGTCCAACGCAAAACGGATCAATCAGGATACGCGCGAGATCTATTATCAGACCAGGAAGAACACTGCATCGTACGGCATCGAAAGGACCGACGGAGCGCTCAAGACGTCGCTTACCTATCAGTACGAGATCGTGACCAACTACAACGTTCAGCAGGCCGCCGAGCTGACGCCGGAAGACAGCGGGCATGTGCTCATCAGCAGTTTGATCCCCGCCGTTGTCTGGGACCTCCGCGACAACCCGTTCAACCCCACGCGCGGAAGCGTCCACGGCGCGACCCTCAAGGAGGCAATGGATCTTCTGGGGTCCAAGGCCGATTTCACGAAGACGACGGTCCAGACAAGCTGGTTCTTTCCCGTCTTCCAACGCACGGTGCTTGCCCTCTCGGCTCGTGCGGGGATGGCCTGGCCGCATAAGGACACGCCGGAGGTCCCGATCAACGAGCGCTTCTATCTGGGCGGCGGCACCACGGTGCGTGGGTACACACAGGACTCGATCGGGCCGCCCAACGACGTGCCCGCCACCTCCAGCAAGGTACCGACAGGCGGAAACAGCATGGTCCAGCTGAACGCCGAGACGCGGGTGAATGCCGTTGGAGGCCTCGGGGTCGTCCTCTTCGTTGATGCAGGAAATGTGTGGGTGGACCAGCAGATCTCCCTCAACGATCTGCGCGCCTCGTACGGAGCCGGACTGCGGTATTCGACGCCGGTGGGGCCGCTCAGGATCGACTACGGCCAGAAGATCCACCGTATGACGGGCGAGAGCCCGGGGGAGTGGCATTTCAACATCGGCCAGGCGTTCTAGGGCGGCGATCATCCGTCTGACCCGGCAGCACGGCACATTTTTCCCCCTGCTGGACGAACGCCGTACCCGGTGGTATTATTGCAGTACGTTCAGACTCGCCGCCGCGAGCGCACGACCCCATGAATATCCACAGAAAGCTCATCCTCCTGGTCGGTTTCGGCATGCTGCTCGTTCTTGCCGTATCGATCCTTTCCCTGACGCAGATTACAGCGTCCTTTTCCCGCAGCACCCGCAGTGTGGGCCAGATCTCGGAGGGGGTCAGGAGGATCTGGATCGTCGAGCAGAAGATCGACGACGGGGTCCGGATGGCGAAGGAGTATGTCCGTACCCGTGACACCTATTTCCGGCATAACTACGATATCCTCCACGCCGTGACCGTTGAGATGCTGGCTGAGATGAAGGCTTCCGGGCTTCCCGAACGCGAGGAAAAGATCCTCGCGGCCATCGAAAGCGATTTCCACGCGCTCGAAGAGAAGGCCGGACAGGTCTTCGCGCTGCAGCTGGCTGACCGCAGGGAACTGGCCCGTGCGTCCACGCTGCTGTCGGACCTCGAGAGCCTCCTCGCCTGGACGCAGCATGATATCGAGCTCTACAAGGAGGAGAACGCCCGCCGGCTCGACGCGACCGTCGAGGACCTGCACGGCACGCAAGTGAGCATTGCCATCCTCTTCGGCATGATCCTGGTCACCATGGTCGGGTTCCTCGTCGCGCTTGGCGCGTATGTTTACCGGAAGATCTCGATGCCCCTGGGCCAGCTCTGGAAGGGCACCGAAGAGATCAGCCGGGGCAACCTAGACTATCAGATGAAGGTGAGCGGGACGAGCGATATCGTCCTGCTCGCCGAGCGGTTCAACGAGATGGCCCAAAGGCTCAAAGCGTCCCATACCGACCTGGAGCGGCGGCTGCTGGAGCGGACCCAGCAGATCGGTGCGCTCAACTCGGTGGCGCTCATGCTCGGAACCAGCGGCATTCTGCACGATATGCTCCAGCGCTCCTTGGGCACGATCCTCGCCAGCTTCCCCGAGATGGAACCGCGAGGAGGCATCTTCCTCTGCGACGCTCGGGGCGAGAGGCTGCAGTTGGTGGCCCATCAGGGGCTGACGCCGGAGTTCGTTTCCCGGGAGGAGCAGGTGAAAATGGGAGAGTGCCTTTGCGGCACGGTCGCGCAGACCGGAGAGATGATCTACTCCGAGGCCGGCTGCGAGGACTCCCGCCACTGCCGACAGTGCGAGCTGGGCCAGTCGCACATCGTCGCGCCCATCAAGTCGCGCGGGATCGTCCTCGGCGTCATGTTCCTCTACCCCGTGAAAGGCTTCGACCTCAAACCCTCGGACATCCAGATGATCGATACGATCGGCGCACAGTTGGGCATGGCAGTGGAGAATCTCCGCCTCTACGCCGAGGTGAAGGAATCGAGCATCAAGTACTGGGAGCTTTTCGAGAAATCCCGCGACATCCTGTTCACGATGGACATGGAAGGCAGGATGACCGCGGCGAACGAGTCCCTGGAGAAGTTCACCGGCAAGCCGCGAGAGGAACTGATCGGCAGCAGCATCCTCGCCCTGTTCACCGAAGAGGGCAGGAAAGTGATGCTGAGCATCCTGTCGGGCGAACTGCGGCTCGCGGACCGCGTCTTTGAATTCGAGGTCGTCAGGCCTGGCACGGGCCGCTCGTTCCTCGAGATCAGCGGCAGGTGCATCTTCGCCATGAACAAGCCCTTCGGTTTCCAGATGGCGGCCCGCGACGTGACGGAACAGAAGAACCTCCGCGAACTGCTGGTCCAGGCGGAACGGCTGTCGGCCATCGGACAGATCGGCATCGCTGTGCGCCACGAGATCAACAACCCGCTGACGACGGTCATTGGGAACACCGAGCTCCTGCTGGAGCGTCCCGAGTACGCCGGCGGAGAGCTGCAGAGGCGCCTGGAGGCCATCCTGCACAATGCACTCCGAATCGCGGAGATCGTCAAGCGTCTGCAAGAGATCAGGCACGACCGGACCGTCGACTATGTATCGGGGACGAAGATGACGGACCTGGGCACGGGGTGAGCGGGGTGCGGACCGGCGCGATCAGCATCCTGCTCCTGCGGTGCGCGCTCCTTGCCGCTCTTGCCGCGTGGTTCCTTCCTGCGACGGACGCGGGCGCAGAGCTCGTTGACCGCGTTGTCGCTTCGGTGAATAATGACGTCATCACCCTGAGCGAGCTGCAGCAGGCCGTGGCGTTCAACCGTGCGGTGGCCGGAGCCGGCGCGGGAACGCAGGTCGAGCGGGAGACGCTCGAGGGGATCATCAACCGAAAGCTCCTGGTGCAGGAGGCCGCCCGCCTCGGATTCGTCGAGGTCTCGAAGGCGGATGTCGATGCTGAGCGTGAACGAATCCGCACCCGCATCGGATCGGACGAGGCCTACCGGGCATTCCTCGCCCAGGCGCGTCTGACCGAGGCACAGCTGGACCGGATGCTGGGCGAACGTCTGCTCGTCGAGCGTTTCATCCAGAAGAAGATCGGGCTTCTGGTCCGCATAAGCCACGACGAGGCGGAAAGCTACTTCCGGGAACATGCCGAGCAGTTCAAGGGAATGCGGTTCCCCGAAGCGCAACCGCAGATCATGGCGAAGCTGACTGCCGAAAGGGCCGGGAAGCAGCTCGATCAGTACCTTGCCGATGTCCGGTCACGGGCCGAGATCCGTGTCAATCCGCTGGGCGATGAGTGACGCTGATGCAGGGAAGGAGCGACTGACCATGAAACGACTGTTGACAGCAATGCTTGTCCTCTCCCTTGCGCAGGCTGCCGGCTGCATCAAGGTGAACCTTCTGGAGGAGACGCAGCCGCTCACGGAGCAGACCATCAGCGGGAGCGGCAGGGAGAAGGTCCTTGTCCTGGACATCAGCGGTGTCATCGTCAGCGGCGACATCGGTTCCCCCCTGTCTGAACGGAAAAAGCCGGGGCTCATCGCACGGATGCGCGAAGCGCTGGACCGCGCGAGAGAGGACCGCAACGTCAAGGCCGTTGTGCTCCGCATCAACAGCCCCGGCGGCGGCGTGACGGCGTCAGACACCCTGTACCATGAGCTGGCCCGGTTCAAGCAGGCAACCGGTGTCGTCATGGTCGCCCACATCATGGACGTGGGCGCGTCGGGCGGGTACTACGCTGCGCTTGCCGCCGACACCATCACGGCCCAGCCCACGAGCGTAACAGGAAGCATCGGCGTGATCATGTACCGCGTCGACGCCACGGGGCTCCTGCAGAAGATCGGCGTGCAGGCGTCGGAGATCTCCTCGGGCGACAAAAAGAGCATCGGCTCGCCCCTCCGGCCGCTGTCTGAGGATGAGCGGAAGATTTTCCAAGGCGTCATCGACGATCTCTACGGACGGTTCACCGGACTGGTGGCCGGCTCGCGGAAGCTTTCGCCCGACGCCGTGCGGAAGCTTGCTGACGGCAGGATCTTCACGAGCAAGGAAGCGCAGGCTGCCGGGCTGATCGACGGCATCGGCTACATCGAGGATGCCGTGGAACTTGCCAAGAAGAAGGCGGGCCTCTCCCGGGCATCGGTGGTGATGTATCTTCGGCCGGGAGAGTACCGGAACAACCTCTACTCCCTCAACCTCTTCTCTCTTGACCTCGGGGAGCTTGCCGACCCGGGCGCCAGATTCCTCTATCTCTGGTGGCCGTGAGCGTGGCCCGCACGCTGTCCTCCCGCGCAATCATCGACGGCGCTGATCGCAGAGGACCTGCGGGTCCCGCCGTTCCGGTGCCTGCCGCAGCAAGATAGCTCTTGAAGTGGTCATGGCCGGTGTGTTAGATTTGACACGCGCGCAGGGGGGGGCATGAAGAAATCCATCCTTTCATCCATTCTGATCCTCTTCTTGTTCACGAGCCCGGTGCTGGCTACGGGCGCCCTTGCCTCCCGGGACTATCAGGCCGCGAACAGGCTGTATGAGGCAGGGAAGTTCTCCGAGGCACTTGCTCAGTATCAGCAAGCGCTTTCTTCCCGCCCTTCCGATCGTTCCGCCGGAGACGTTCAGAACCGGATCGGCGATATCTATTTCCGTCTTGGCGACTATGCGAACGCACTTGTATCGTATCGGAGGGCGCTGGAGGACCCCCGTTTTCCGGACCGGGCGCAAACGCAGTATTGGGTCGGCTTCTGCTCTTTTCTGACCGGCCGGGATGCAGAAGCTGTGGCCGAGCTTCTGAAGGTGCCGACGCTCTATCCCGATGCCAGGGCATGGGTCTCAACGTCCTACTACTGGGCGGGCAGAGCCAGCGAGCGGATGGGAAAGAAGGATCAGGCGGCGGAGTACTACAAGAAGGCCGGTGGGAACGGAAAGACCACACAGGGCAAGTTCGCGCAGAAGAAGGCTGCGGATATGAAGAGCAAATAAACACATCGATGTGTCGGCCCATGTCTTCACGATGCTCAAAGAACTTTCCATCAAGAACTTTGCCATCATCGATCAGCTCCGGGTGGAGTTCCGTCCGGGGCTGAACGTCTTCACCGGCGAGACCGGGGCGGGCAAGTCCATCGTCGTGGACGCCCTGAATCTCGCTCTCGGCGAGCGGGCCAGCGGCGAACTCATCCGGACGGGCAGCGACGAGGCGGTGGTAGAGGCCGCCTTCGAGCTGAACGGTGCAGGCTCGCGCGCCGTGGGGGCTATCCTCGCGGAGCAGGGGATTGCCTTCGAGCCGGGCGAGGACCTGATCGTTCGACGGGTCATCGCCTCGTCGGGCAAGAACAAGGTCTACATCAACGGCAGCCTGGCGAACCTGACAACGCTGGCGGCTCTCGGCGCCCACCTTGCTGACATCCACGGCCAGCATGAGCACCAGTCGCTCCTCGCACTTGACCAGCAGATGGAGATGCTCGACGCCTTCGGTGGACTGCACGGGGTCCGGGCAGAGGTGGCGGAGGCCTATGGGAAGCTCATGGCCGTCCGGAAGAAGCTCCGTGAGCTCGAGATTGGCGAACGCGACCGCGCGCAGCGCGAGGACCTGCTCCGTTACCAAAAGAACGAGGTCGAGGCGGCGCAGCTCAAGGAAGGCGAGGACGAGGAGATTGCGAAGGAGCAGCAGGTGCTTGCGAACGCCGAAAAGCTGGCCGGGCTCGCCCGTGCCGCGGACGAGGTCCTGTACTCGGGCGATGGGTCCGTGCTTTCGGCCCTGAGGCGCGCCATCACGAGCGCCAAGGAGATCGCGGCTATCGACACGACACTCAGTCCGGTGCTGGAACTAATGGAGTCGGGGCAAGCTCAGCTCGATGAGGCGGCGCGGGAGCTGTCATCCTATGCTGAGCGCGTGGAGTTCGACCCTGCCCGGCTCGAGGCGATCGGCGACCGGCTGGACCTGATCAAGAAGCTCAAGAAGAAATATGGCGGCTCGATCCGGGAGATCAACGAATTCGGCGCGCGGGCGGCGG
>JBAIYC010000469.1:0-9196 GCA_037916085.1 Nitrospirota bacterium
GGTCGCCGACCTCGATCAGCCGGTCCTTGGCATAGAATGCATCTCGGCGGGAATAACAGGCCAGTTCGAACTCCGGGGTCTGCATGATCGCTGAGACCGGGCATGCATCGATGCAGAAGCCGCAGAACACGCAGCGCAGCAGGTCCAGTTCGTAGGAGGTCACCTTCTTCTCGTGTTGAGGCCCTTCCGTCGTCACGACCTTGATCGCTTCGGCAGGGCAGACCGCCTCGCACAACCCGCATCCGATGCAGGCCCCCTCGCCTTTTTCGTCACGACGCATCGCGTGCAGACCGCGGGACCCCGGAAAGGGTTTCCGCTTGTATGTCGGATATTGCCGTGTGACCGCTGGGCGGACCATCGTCTTGAACGTCAGCGCCAGTCCCTTGGCAATATCGACGAAGAGGATAGTTCTGAAGAATTTGTTCAGTCCGTTCATTGTTCCCTCTCTTACACCCAGCCGATCTGTTTCAGTAATGCTGCCGCAAGCATCGTTCCCAGGGACAAGGGCAGGAGAATCTTCCATGATACTGCCATGAGCTGGTCATAGCGATAGCGCGGCAGCGTAGCGCGGAGCCACATATAGAAGAAGATGAAGAAATAGAGCTTTGCAAGCAGCCACACCGTCGGCGGGATTGCCGCCAACGCCCTGTTGAGCAAGACGATGGGAGTGATGCCACCGAGCGCATGCGGGAAGATCTGCACCGGCAGCCACCCTCCTAGGAACATGATGCTTACCAGCAGTGACACGACCATCATGTTCATGTACTCGGCCATATAGAATATCCCGAACCGGATGCCACTGTATTCCGTGAAATACCCGGCAACAAGCTCGGACTCAGCCTCCGGAAGATCAAAGGGAACACGGTTCGTCTCGGCAATACCGGCTATCAGATAGAGAAAGAAGACCACAGGTCCGATGGGCGTGAACAGGAACCATCTCCCCTGCTGCGCGTTCACGATATCAGTAAGGTTGAGCGATCCCGCCAGTAGGACAACTGTGATTATTGCAAAGGCCATCGGAATCTCGTAACTGATCATCTGGGCCGCGGACCGGAAGCCGCCCATGAGCGAGTATTTATTGTTCGATGCCCAGCCCGCCATAATGACACCATAGGTGCCGACGCTTGCAAAGGCCAGGATATAGAGGATCCCGACATTCAGGTTGGCCACCCAGAGGGGGACTTTCTTCGCGAGCATCCCGAAGAAGTCCGTCGGAGGGCCGAAGGGGATCATGACCATGGAACCGAAGGCCATCACCAGGAGGATAAGCGGCGCAATGCTGAAGACCCATTTGTCAGCCTTCGCTGGGATGACGTCCTCTTTGAACATGAACTTGACAGCATCGGCGACTGGCTGGAGCAGGCCGTGCCAGCCGGTCCGCATGGGTCCCAGCCGGGACTGCATGTGGGCGAGGACCTTGCGCTCCATCAACTGAAGGTACATTGCGTTGGCCAGAATAAAGGCCACGAGCGCGAAGGCCGGGATACAGAACAGCAGCAGGCGCCAGGCAATGTTCACGAGCTGATGCATATCAGACATGTTCCGCTCCTACACGAGAGACTTGATGTGACGGATCGTTCCGATCTCTTTCGACCGCGTAATGCTCGTTCCCGATGAGAAAAGAAGACGGTCCGCGGTGATCACTTCGTTCTGCATAACCGAGCTGGTCGGCAACGAAAGATCGACTTCCTTGCCGGCTACGGGCGATGATTGTCCGGGCCACAGCGCTCCTGGTGCGAGGTCCTTGTACAGGGGGACGGCTGAACGAATCTCCGCAAGGATATCTGCGCTTGACGCGTAGTTCATGGTCCCGCCCATCTTGCGCGTAATAAGTTGGAGGATTTCCCAGTCCGGCTTTGCTTCCGCAAGTGGCTTCTCTGCCCGGGCCGTCCGCTGCAGGCGTCGCTCGATGTTCGTGACTGTTCCCGCCTTTTCGGCGCCGGCCGCCGCAGGAAGCACGACATGAGCAAGCTTTGCCGTTTCTGTTAAGAATGTGTCCTGGACAACAAGGAACTCAACTTTGCTGAGCTGTGCAGCAAGCTTGGGGTCGCTCCCCACAGGATCGTCGCCCATAATATAGAGTGCCGCGATGCTGCTCCCCGCACCGTTCAGCATGTCGATCGCGTTCATCCCCTGCTTCTGAGGCAGACCCTGGCCATCTCTCACAGAGACATAACCGGGTCCGAAGTCCGGATGAACACCCATGTCGAGGCTACCCTGGAAATTGCTGCGTCGAACGATGGGATAGTAGGTCACTCCCGCCAACAGGCCGGAGAGTTCCTTGACCTTGGCGAACTCTTTATCGCTCAGCGTGCCCGGAACGATCAGGGCAACGCTCTTCGCCGCTTTGAGGATGGTGACTGCCTTCGAAATGTTTCCCTCGGCCCCGCCGGATGATAGCGCACCAACGAGCGCATCCAGGCCGTCACCGGTGGCCTTCTCGATCACGACAGATGCGATCTTGTTGAACTTGTTATAGCCATCATTGACGAGCACCAGGGGTTTCGCGAACTTATTGACGGCCCGAACGATCTCGATGCCAAGGTAGGGATTCAGCTCCCCGACGTTCTTGTCGAGCACCAAGACGGCATCATGCTGCCCAACCTTGGCAAGTTCCCCGGAGAAAAACGTGCTGTTCAGTCCCCTGGGGACCTTGATCCGGGCCAGCATGTCGACGTTGTTCGTGCCGATGACGGTCCGGAAGAACTTCTGGAAGAGATAGGACTCCTCGTTCGTCGTGCGCGTTGAGCCCAGTCCTCCGATGGCATCCGCTCCCCGCTTGTTCTTGATCACGTTCAGGTTCGTGGCAATGACGTTGATCGCATCGTCCCAGGTGCAGTCAACCAGTTTGTCGCCAACTCGCATCTTGGGCGTGGTAAGCCGCTCCTCGCTGTGGACCGCGTCCCATCCGAACCGCCCCTTGGAGCAGAGATAGTTGTCCCTGAGCGGGCTCACCCGCATGATCCTGCCGTCGCGCATCTCATAGTTGATCGGACAACCACATCCGCAGTAATTGCATACTGATGGGGTCTTTTCCAGGTTCCATGAACGTGCCTTGTATTTGAATTGGCGGGTCGTGAGGGCCCCAACGGGACAAATCTCGACGCACTCCCCGCAGAATTCGCAGTCGAGAGGCCTGTCGAAGTCCGTGCTGATGCGTGCCTTGGTTCCGCGCCGGGTGAAGGCCCACTCGCCGACGGCATTCTGCTCATCGCAGATCCTGACGCACTTGCCGCACAGGACGCATCGGCTGATATTCCGCTCGATCACCGGGCTCTCGTAATCGGGCTGCAGATATCCCTTGTCAGCATCGAACCGCGGTGTCCCCAGACCGTATTCGTGGACGAGATCTTGGAGGGAACACTCGCCCGCCTTGTCGCATACCGGACAGTCGAGAGGATGCTTGATCAGAAGCAGTTCCAGCACCGTCCGGCGGATGTCGATGATGGCCGGCGAGGTAGTCCTGACGACCATATTGTCCGCAGCAGGTGTCGTGCAGGAAGGCGTGAACTTCCTCGGCGTGCCGTCCACCTCGACGAGGCAGATGCGGCAGGCGCCGAAGGGATGAAGCTTATTGTCGTGGCAGAGCGTGGGGACCCGCGATCCCGCCGCGTTCGCAGCATCCAAGATCGTAGCCCCCGCCGGGACCTCCACGACCTTTCCGTCAACTGTCAGTTTGATCATTGCCATAGGTGTCTACCTTGTTCCTTGATTCATTCATCCGCACAGAGCGCGGAGATGTATTGCATCAATCGATTGCCCAGAAACGGCAGTTCTTGATGCAGGTCTTGCACTTCGTGCATTTCTCCAGGTTGATCGACGCGGCCTTGCCCTTTTCCCAGGTAATGGCCCCTACGGGGCAATTCTTGAAACAAAGGCCGCACTTCTTGCATTTTTCTTCGTTCACCTTGAACTGGACGAGCGGCGTACACACCCGGGCCGGGCATCTTTTGTCGTGGATATGAGCTTCGTACTCGTCCCTGAAGTACTTGATCGTGGTCAGGACCGGGTTCGGCGAGGTCTGCCCCAGGCCGCACAGCGACGCGTCCTTGACCTGCTGGGAAAGCTGAAGGAGCAGTTCAATGTCGCCCTCTCTCCCCTCCCCGTTCGTGATCCGCTCCAGGATACTGAGGAGCGTCTTGTTGCCGATGCGGCACGGTACGCACTTCCCGCAGGACTCGTCCTCGGTGAACTCAAGGAAGAACTTCGCCATCGCTGGCATGCAGGTTGTCTCGTCCATGACCACCATGCCGCCGGAACCCATGATGGCGCCGGTCTTCGTGATGTTCTCATAGTCCACCGGCGTCTCGATCAGCGACTCGGGGATGCAGCCGCCGGACGGACCGCCCATCTGCACCGCCTTGAACTTCCGGTTACCCTTGATACCGCCGCCGATGTCATAGATGATGGTCTTGAGAGGGATGCCCATCGGCACTTCGACGAGGCCGATATTGTTCAGAGCACCGGAAAGCGCGAACACCTTGGTGCCCTTGCTCTTCTCCGTGCCGAGGCTCGCATGCCAATCCGCGCCGTGCAGGATAATCGGCGGAACATTGGCGAAGGTCTCCACGTTGTTCAGCACCGACGGCCGCTGGAAAAGTCCCTTGTACACCGGGAAGGGCGGCTTCGGCCGCGGCATGCCGCGAAGACCCTCGATCGACGCCATGAGCGCCGTCTCCTCGCCGCAGACGAACGCACCCGCGCCCTGGTAGATCTCGATATCCAGGTCGAAACCTGTGCCAAGGATGTCTTTGCCCAGGAGCCCGCGATCCTTGGCCTGGTCAATGGCCAGTTGCAGACGGTGCACCGCCAGGGGATACTCGGCCCGGACATAGATGTAGCCATAGTGCGCATCGATCGCCTTGGCAGCGATGATCATGCCCTCGAGCACCGAGTGCGGGTCAGCTTCCATGACGCTGCGGTCCATGAACGCGCCCGGATCGCCCTCGTCGCCGTTGCAGAGGATGTATTTGATATCGCCCTTGACCCGCAGGCAGAGCTCCCACTTGAGACCGGTGAGGAAGCCCGCTCCGCCGCGGCCTCGAAGGCCGGACCGTTTTACCTCGTTCACGATCTGTTCGGGCGTCATCTCGGTGAGCGCTTTGACCGCCGCCATGTACCCGTCCCGCGCGATGTACTCCTCGATCTTCTCGGCATCGATCAGGCTCCGGTTCCTCAGGGCCCGCAGCACCTGATGCTTGAAGAAGGGGATCTCGTTCATCACCGGGATCGCTTCCTTCTTCGCCGGTGGCGTGTACAGGAACTTCTGGACGGGACGGCCTTTGACGAAATGTTCTTCTACCAGATGAGCCACGTCATCGGGTCTCACCTGCTGGTAGAAGATGTCTTCTGGATAGACGACGATCACCGGACCCTTCGCACAGAAACCGTTGCAGCCTGTCAGGATCACCTTGATCTCGCTCTGGAGGTTGCGCTTTGCCAACTCTCGGTCAAAGGCGTCCTTGACCTTCAGCGAGCCGTTTGCCACGCAGCCTGTGCCTGCGCAGATCATCACATTGGAACGGTAGGTTGTTTCCACAGAGAGTACCCCGTTATGAAGATTTACTGGCTAGTACGTCGTCTCATGACCGGCTACGAGCGCGTACTCCTTTACGGCGTTCCCGCCGATCACATGCTCGGCAAATATCTTTCGTGCCTTGTCGGGGGTCAAGGAGATATATTTCACCGGGGGATCTCCCGCGCGCTCTACAGTGAGCATCGGCTCCCTGCTGCAGAGCCCCGCGCAGCCCGAGGTCGTAATCGCCACGTCCTTCCGACCCGACTTGTTCAGTTCGTCGAGGATCGCGTCCATGATCCCCCGCGCGCCGGCAGCAATCCCGCAGGTGCCCATGTGCACGGTCACCTTGGCGGTGAAGCCGCCCTCGCGGAGCTGTTGGCTCGCGTGGTATTCTTCCTTGATCTTCTTCAGATCCGCTATCGTCAGTTTAGCCATGGCGTTCACCTTTTCTTTCCCTGAGCCGGGAAGCGCTCCCTAATCGTATTTTTTCACGATCTCCATGACCTTGGTCGCTGCAACGTCGCCGTAGGTATCCTGGCCAATAACGACCACGGGTGCCAGACCGCAGGCGCCAAGACAGCGAACCGCCTCAAGGGAATACTTCTTGTCGGCGGTGATCTCCCCTACTTTGATACCAAGCTCGTCCTTGAGTTTCTGGATAATCTCTTCGCTCCGTTTCACGTAGCACGCCGTCCCCAGGCAGACCCGGATGACATTCTTGCCACGGGGCACCAACGTAAAGAATGAATAGAAGGTCGCCACGCCGAAGACCACGCTGGGCGATATTTTCATGCCCTTGGCGATATAACGCTGGACAGGATGCGGGAGATACCCGCAGACCTCCTGGGACTGCTGAAGCACCGGTATGAGCGAACCGGGTTTGTCCTTGTAGGTGGCAACGATCTTGTCGATCCTGGCGTACATGTCGGGCGTGATGCCGTCATCGGCAGGGATGGCGACCTGCTTTGGTGTCGTACATGGCTGGCTACCGCATGACATTTGTTGGTACCTCGTTCATAAGGGTGAATTCCGTCTTCAGGCTCCCCCGAATCGCTTCAAGGACGGCTGGATCGGTGATTGGGACGCCTTCCAGCTCGCGTTTCAGCTCCGCTGTGTCCAGCCGGTGCAAACCGCTGCCCGTCTGCTCCTCGTACAGCACATCGATCTCGTTGCCATGGCCCGCAATAAGGGTTACGACGGTGCTGGCGATATCGCCCAGCTGCGGCCGGTCCACGTGGCACCAACCGAAGGTCGCCGTCACCACCGTCCCGGAACCGGGCGTCGATGCAATCTCGACGCGCCCGCCGGTAAGCTCGGCGGTCTGGGCCAGAAGCGGTATCCCCAGCCCTGTTTTCTTCTGCTTCGTAGTGAAGAAGGGGTCCCGGATCCGCAACAACGTCTCCGCGTCCATCCCCTTCCCGTTGTCACGGATCTCCATCGTCAGACGATCATGGCTATCATCTTTGGTGAGGATGATCTCGATCCGCGTTGCCTCCGCTCGTACGGCGTTCTCGGTGATATCGAGGATATGGAGGGAAAGGTCCTCCATCTCAGCAGA
The DNA here is from genome assembly GCA_037916085.1 of Nitrospirota bacterium. Classification (GTDB taxonomy): domain Bacteria; phylum Nitrospirota; class UBA9217; order UBA9217; family UBA9217; genus JAKAHZ01. The sequence continues at coordinate 7,077 of JBAIYC010000469.1, forward strand.
CCGCCTCCCTGCCATCGCGCGATGCCAAAGCCTTCTTGATCTCCGCTACTGTCCCATCCTCGACGGTCAATCGGACCATCCGGCTCCCGATATCGTCTGGATGATGAGCATCCGATGCGATGATGACAGGATACTTCCCGCAATCCGGAAACCTCTTCCGCGCCTCAGCAACCGAAAGATGACGTGAGACCTCGACCGCGTCAAGGCCAAGATGGGGGGGAATGAACCCCAGCTGCCCGATCAGGCTGAACACATCGCGGTCGACGTGGGCCGCGATCACCAGGCTTTCGCCCGACGAAGCGCGGGCCGCGGCAACGATCTTCTCGACGGACAGCGATGTCGCACCGATCAGAAGGCGGTCGCAGAAGGCCGTCACCCCGTCCTCTGCGTCGGCGATCACCTGCTGGCCGAAGCGTTTTTCGTCGTTCCTTCCGCTCAGGTGAGCGTAAACGACATCCTGGAACCTGAGCAGGTCCGTATCCTCTTCAAAGAACGCCAGGATGTGGGCCTCTTCTTCCGAGGCGACCTCCATCCCACCCAGAACCCTCAGCCCATTCGCACGGCCCGCTTGCTTTGCAGCAAAGACGTTCTCAGCCGAGTTGTGGTCGCAGATGCCGATCAGACCCAGCCCCTTCCGCACAGCAGCCCGTACAACCCCGAGGGGAGACATGTCCAGACCCGCGCAAGGAGAGAGACAGGTATGGATATGCAGATCGGCCTTAATCTGCCTGAGAGCCACGGATGCCAGCCTTGTACAGCCTTCCCACGAGTTCGAAGGCCGGGAGAGCGGTCACGAGAAGCGGCAGCTTCTCTTCCTCCGCCTTTGCCACGGTGTCCGCGTCCGGCTGCCTGCCTTGCACCAGGATGACACCGGCCAAGTCCTTGTGCGAGGCAACGGCAACGATGTTCTGATGAATATGCAGGGTGACCCAGATGCTTCCTTCTATCGCGTGTGCGAGCACATCCGACAATAGATCGCTGGCATATCCGCCGTTCACCTCTCGATCCAGGTTTGCGGCACCTGCCTTGACGGTAAGACCAAACTCCTTGACGAGGGCGTTCAGGTTCATAGACGGACTATCAGGTTGTGTAATAGAACCGCATCGTCAGATGCGTGCCATCGGGCACTGTCGAATTGAGTTCCATTTCGTCCGAGCAGTTCTGGATGTTCACCAACCCCATGCCTGCTCCGAATCCAAGTTCCCGAACCCAATCGGGAGCCGTGGAATACCCAGGCTGCAGGGCCTTGTCGATATCCGGGATGCCTGGTCCGCTATCTACCGCTTCGACCGTCACGCCCCATTTCTCGACCTGAGCCCGGATTTCACCGCCCTGCGTATAGGATGCTAAATTGATCTCTGCCTCATACGTCGCCACACCGATACGCCGGAGGAGCGGAGGACAGATACCGAGGTTCTTCAGGACATTTTTTAGCTCGCTCGCCGCTTTGCCGGCATGTTTCAGCGTCTGGCCGGGAACATTGTACTTGAACGTGAAGGTGATCTCGTCGGCGAAGACATCCTCAAAGAACTTTCTCATCGTCGGACGGGGGGGAGCATCCCCCTCCTTCGTTTCCGACTGCTCGTACTCAATCTCCAATTTCTTCAGCAGGCCTTCTACAATGCTGCCCTTTGTTACGATCCCGACCAGATCCCTGCTCCGGTTCAATACGGGGTACCGACGGTAACCCAGCTTGGAGAATTTCGCGATGCAATGCACGAGTAGTTCATCATCGAAGAGATATTCAACCTTCGTCTTCATCCGGTCCCGGACCCGCGCATGCAAGGCGTTGTCCGTGAGAGCATTGATCAGGTCTTCGATGCTGATCATGCCCACCATTTTTCCGTCTTCGACTACCGGGGTGCCGGAGATCTTATTTTCCCGGAGGATGGACCGGAATTCTGCCATCGTCTGGTCCGGACGGACAGTGACGATGGTCGAGGCCATAACCTCCCCCACCGTCATTTCATAGACCATCTCCTGAGTACGGCTGATCCGATCCAGAGCGGCCCGATGTTTGAACTGCTGAACCATCTTCCCGCTGCCCTACTCGCCGACTGGCTTGAGTCCCTTTCCGTAGAGGATGCCACAGGCCTCGAACATCGTCATTTTCGTCACGA
>JBAIYC010000470.1:0-3161 GCA_037916085.1 Nitrospirota bacterium
CCGTATGTTCCGTCGGCAAAGAGCCCGAGCGCGATCATCCCCCATGCTCCGCAGGCGCCATGCACCGATACCGCACCCACGGGATCGTCCACCCTCAGCTTCCGCTCGACGAAAAAAACGCTCGCGCAGCAGAGCATGCCTGCGACGGCGCCGATGATCGCGGCCCCCACAGGGCTTACCATGGCGCATGACGCGGATATGGCGGCCAGTCCGCCCAAGAGGGCGTTCGCAGACAGGGAAAGGTCGGGCTTCTTGTAGAGGAACAGCATGTAAACCATGGCCGAACATGCGGCCGCAGCGGATGCGATCATCGTATTCACGGCGGCCAGGCCGACCCGGGAACTGTCCGCAGCGAGGACCGGCCCGCAGGTTAGTCCGAACCATCCGAAGAAAAGGAACATGCAACCCACAACTGCCATCGGGATGTTGTGTCCCGGCATGGCCGTCGGTGTGCCGTCGGCCCTGAACTTTCCCATGCGCGGACCGAGTACGATCGCGCCTGCGAGACCGGCGGCACCGCCCGTCATATGAACGACGGACGAACCGGCAAGATCGAGAACGCCGTGGCCGAGCCCCATGCTCGTCCCGAGTCCAGAAAGCCATCCATGGCCCCACATCCAGCGGGCCAGGAGAGGATAGGGTATCACGGCAACAAAGAAGGCATAGATGGCGAACGACTTGAAGGTCCAGCGCTCGGCCATAGCTCCTGTCGGGATGGTTGCCGCAACGTTCATGGTGGCCGCCTGTGACAGGAAGAGGGCAAAGGCCGCGGGTCCCATGGCTCCGCCCGAAAGAAAGAACCCGTTCCCGCCGTTCTGCAGAGCATAGCCTGCCGCCCAGTACCCGAGGAGCGCAAAGACGGAGACCATCATGTTCAAGGCAACGGTATGGCCGGCGTTCTTGGCCCGCGTGAATCCCGTCTCCATCATGGCGAAGCCGGACTGCATGAAGAGAACCAGAAGAGCAGAGATCAGTGTCCCAATAATGTGCACTGAGTTGTCCATACTGCGTCCTGTTACCCTATCCTGTCACCGAACTGGATGATCATGGCGCCGCCCATGATCACAAGAAGCCCGATCCAGGTCGGGACGGGGATCGATTCGTTGAATACGAAACGGCCGAACAAGATGCTGACAAGGGCGAAGACCGCGACGTACACCCCGAGCAGTTTCGAGAAATCCCATTTCACCATATTGACGACCACGCCGTAGCAGCCGAGCATCGCGAAGCCGATCAGGATGATAAGGAGGGCGCTTCCGCGAAGGCCCTTTCGGACCACCGCGTCGCCCCCGACTTCAAGGATTGCCGCGGCGATGAATACGATCCACGCTAAATAGGTCAAACCGGCCTCCTGGTACATGGTTCAAACGGTTGACAGACCAAACAAACTCCCTTGTCCCCGTCCATTATTGTAGATAGCAAGGGCCATGCCACCCTCCGGTTAGAAAGTCATGAGCACGAACCCCTTGTCTTCATGGCCCAAAAGGGCGGGATCTTGTGTCGCGTTGTTCAGATCCAGGACCCGATCAGATGCTATTTTAAGCGCATGCATAATAAATGAGCGCCCCCTTCTTCACTATTGCGGCGTCGACCGGAAATCTTGACAGGACTTCCACATCTGCGATGTATAATAGATGATTCGGACCAAGCGTATGTTCGGCATCGGAAATTCCATGATCAGCGTCCCCCTTAGCCTTCTCGTCCGTGAAGCTCTTCGCGCCCTCTCCCGGAACAAGCTCCGGAGCGCACTCTCGGCGATCGGCATTACCATCGGCATCGCGGCAGTCGTTTGCGTCGTGGCGATAGGGACCGCCGGTTCGCAGCGAGCCCGGCAGCAGCTCCAGAACCTGGGAGACAATCTCATATGGATCGAAGCCGGTTCCAGAAATATCAACGGCGTCCGCTCGGGCACCCACGGGATGAACACCCTCACCATGGGAGACGCGGAGGCGATCCTGAACGGCATTTCGCGGGTCAAGAGCGTGTCGCCGCAGGCCGACGGGAATGTGCTGGTCGCCTATAAGAACCGCAACTGGACCACCCATTACCGCGGCGTCTCGCCGGAATTCCTGGACATACGGCGATGGGTGATAGCAGAGGGAGATGTTTTCACGAGAGTAGACGTTGCTCGCGCGGCAAATGTGTGCCTGCTTGGCCAGACCGTGCGCCAGCAGCTCTTCGGGTCGGACGATGCCATCGGACGGGACATCCGGATCAACAAGCAGCTCTTTCGCGTGATCGGCGTCCTCGCCCTGAAAGGGCAGTCTGCGACCGGCTGGGACCAGGACGACAACATCCTGATGCCCTATACAACGGCGCTGAGGAAGCTGAAGGACAAGGGGGTCACGTGGCTGGACGATGTCATGTGCTCGGCAACATCGCTCGAGGATATAAAGCCGGCGATCGACCAGATCAACGTTCTTCTCCGCGAACGGCACCATATCCGGCCCGGCGAGGGAGACGATTTCAATATCCGAAAGCCGGAAGACATCATCAAGGCGCAGATCGCCGCAAACCGGACGCTTGCGATCTTCCTCACCAGCGTCGCATCCATCTCGCTGCTTGTCGGCGGGATCGGCATCATGAACGTCATGCTCGTGTCCGTGACTGAGCGGACACGGGAGATCGGACTGCGTCTCGCCGTGGGGGCGAAAACGCGGGCGATCCTGGTCCAGTTCCTCGGCGAGGCCGTGATATTAAGCGCCCTCGGCAGCATGCTCGGGATCGTCGTCAGCGTGGCCGCTTCGTTTGCCACGGGGTACGTTCTGGAATGGCCCATGTCCATCCCGCCGGAAGCTCTTGTCATCGCTCCGCTCTTCGCCGTGTGCGTCGGGATCTTCTTTGGTTTTTACCCGGCCTGGCGCGCCGCCCGCCTGGACCCCATCACAGCACTCCGTCATGAGTGACATGACGTTGTCGCCTCTCCCCGATCTCCAGGCTACGGTTCGGGGTTTCCTAAGCAGGTAGCGTTGCGCGAGGAGATGAGGCGCGGACAGCACTCGTCTTTCTTCCTTCACTGCAGACCCGAACGAGAATCTTTTTCCTCTTGTACCTGGCCGGAAATTTCACTATACTCATTCGCGACGCCTATCGCTGCCATTCGGCATCCTGAGATGTGTCTGTACATGCTCTGCCGTCCGGAACAAAAACCATGACCTGCG
>JBAIYC010000471.1:0-11348 GCA_037916085.1 Nitrospirota bacterium
GGAGGGAGCCGTCATGTGATGCCCGTTGACCGTTTGCGCGTCGGTCGTGACGCGACGAAACCCCTGGCATGCCTGAGGGCATATTCTGGAGCACCACACACTGAATGGAGGAGAACACTATGCTGGATAAGATCATAAAGATTGCTGTCACATGTGGCATCGCTTTCCTGGTGGCTTCGCCGCAGATCCTGGACAAGACGCCATTGTTCGATGAGCTGAGCTTCCGGACGATGTTCCGCTCGGGCATCGGTATCCTGATCTTGGCCGGATTGAGCATCCTCGCCTACTGGAAGATATCCGATTTCGTGAAGGGCCGCTCGGCACAGAACGATTCATAGATACCGGTTCACCCGGTTCAAGCAAGTAAGTATGGGGACGTGGCGTCAGGCCATGTCCCCTTTTGTTTGTCCCTTCTCGATGCCGTCCCTTTTCGGCGCAATAATGCTCATGGCGCGCTCGGCAAGGGCCGCGATCGTCAACGACGGGTTCACCCCGGGGTTCGCCGAGATCACCGATCCGTCGCAGACATACAGATTCTTATAGCCGAAGACGCGGCACTCACTGTCGACGACACCTTCGTTGCGGTCCCTCCCCATCACGGCGCCGCCCAGGATATGGGCCGTCGTGGGCACCCCCATCAGGGTCTCGCTCACAAGGACCATAGGCTTTCCGCTTACCTCGTGAGCATAGCGCTCCGCAAATTCCCTTGCTTCGGGTATGAAGGCCGTTGGACCTTCTCCCTGGTCCTTCGCCGTCCGCATGCCGACAAGGCCCGTCCGGAGGCTCAACGTGCTGTTCACGGTCCGCATGAACAGTAGGATCTGGGTCTTCTCCGCCCAGTTCCTCACGAAGTAGACGCGAGCGTTCTGGAGAGGATGGGCGGCAAGGTCGGCGAGCATCTTCCCCAGCCGCCTCAGGGCACCGGTTCCGTGGGCAACTGGCGCCATGAAAAGCCGCCAGAAGCCAGAACCCGAAGGATAGCGTACCGGCTCGATAAAGCTGCTTGGGTCGAGCTGAAGGATGGAACCGATGGCCACGCCGTCGGAGAACCTTGTACTTCGGCCGAAGGTCGTGACACCCACGAGGCTCTCCGAGTTCGTGCGCACGTCCCGGCCCACGCGCTCCGACAACGACGGCAGCGACGTCCTTCTCAGCCGCGAAAGGAGCTTCACCGTCCCGAGCACGCCGCCGGCAAAGACGACGCCCCGGCTCGTGACCCTGCCCCTCCTCCCGAAGACCCGCGTCGATGACCGCCATCGGACCTCGTAGCCCCCGGCGCCGTCGTCCCGTCCCGTGGGCAGCACATCCACAACCTCCGATTCCGTCTGGACCTGGACCCCGATCCTCTCGGCAAGATGGAGGTAGTTCTTGTCCAGCGTGTTCTTCGCGTTGTAGCGGCAGCCGACCATGCAGCCACCGCAGAAGTTGCACCCAGCACGGTCGGGCCCCTTCCCGCCGAAATAGGGGTCCGGCACCGTCTTGTCAGGCTCTCCGAAGAAGACCGCCGTCGTCGTCGGCCCGAAGCGGTCCCGCTTGCCCAGGTCCTCGGCGATCTTTTCCAGCACACGGTCCCCTGCTCCGGGACGGGGGTTCGGCACAGCGCCGAGCATGTCGAGCACCGTCCGGTAATGCATAGCGAGTTCCCGTTCCCAATCCGCGAGGCCGGCCCAGGATCCGGAGTGGAAAAATTCCTTCGGTGGGACCTGGAGTGCATTGGCATACACCAGAGACCCGCCTCCCACGCCCACGCCGGAAAGCACCGTGAGATGCCGGAAGAGCGTGATCCGGAAAAAGCCGAAAAAACGGAACGCCGGAAGCCAGAGCCAGCGCCGCACGTTCCAGTTCGTTTTCGGAAAATCCGATGGCCCGAACCGTCTTCCCTTTTCGATTACGAGGACGCGGTAACCCTTTTCCCGAAGCCGGAGGGCCGATACCGCTCCCCCGAACCCTGATCCGATGACGACAAAATCGTAGTCATATGTCCGATCTGCTCTCATAGCCTTCGGCAATTGTACCATCTTGCGAAGCAGCCCGGAAGTGTCTGCATCCGGTCTGATTCTGCTTTGTAGTCGAGTAGCGGCCCCTTTCCTCGAAGAGGATATAATGTAACTTTTTTTATTGCCTTGACATAAAAAATATGTTATACTATGCTTACACTGCTACTCCTCGAGGGACGACAGGGAGTCGCTAAAACGGCAAAGAAGGCGGTCATATGACAATATCGACAATGATCAAGGAGGCCCTGGAGAAACGGGGCCTGCGGAACCTCAAGGAATCCTCGCGGTTCATTGGCATCAGTACCGAGCTGCTGCGCATGACCATCAACAAAGGCCATATACCGAAGGACAAGACCCTCATCTCTATCGCCAGGAAACTGCAACTGAATGCCCCGGCCCTGGTCCTGGCGGCGCACCAGGCATCCGTCCCCGTGGAGGTCAAGGGTTTCTTCCTCGAGCCGTCGTCGACGACATACCGGCACGGGATGGTCATGCGCAAGTATCCGCTCTCCCAAGAACAGTGCGAATACCTCGGCCGGATCATGAGGCCCGAAGAGATCCAGCTGATACGAAAGCTCCGTCAGGTTACCGATGACGGAAAGACGCAGATCTACGGCTACGTCGATTTCATGTTTTCAACACAGCGAGTGCCCCCAAGCCGCTGATCAGCCGTCCATCTCTCCGACCCGGCGGAGAAGCCAGCCGCGATTCTGAACGTCCTGCGACCGATATTTCCTCGCCTTCTCGGCCCTGCCGCGGTACAATGTTTCTGCGCACGTTCCCGTCCTTCCCCGGGAAAAGGAACTGTTTCCCATGCATCCGATCGCAACACCGCTCGAGCTCTACAAGCAGCTGCCCCGCACGAACTGCCGCGACTGCGGAGCTCCGTCATGCCTGGCCTTCGCCGCGGCCGTGCTCAAGGACGAGAAACGGCTCGATGGCTGTCCGCACCTCGGCCCAACCATCATTTCACGGCTCGTCCCCAACCTCTCCCGCCAGGTGAACCTGGAGACTATCCGGGAAGAGCAGCTCGGAAAGCTCAAGAAGAGTATCCAAGCAACGGACATCAGCTCTCGGGCCAGCCTGCTGGGAGCGCGGCACGGCTCCGGCACAATCATCGTCACGTGCCTCGGCAAGGACTTCGAGGTCGATCCCGCGGGGAACGTTTTGTCCCAGTGCCACACTCACGCGTGGTTCTCTCTCCCGCTCCTGGACTACGTCCTCCACAGCAGCGGGACAAATCCGTCCGGCCGGCGGGTGCCGTTCCGGGAGCTGCCGAGCGGCGCGACCTGGAACCCGCTCTTTGCGCATAGATGCGAGGAACCGCTCAAACGGCTGGCCGACGTCCATAGCGAGCTTTTCGCGGACATCGCAAAGATGTTCGGCGGCGCATCGTCCCCTGTCGCCTTCGGCTCTGACATTTCGGTCGTCCTCTATCCCCTTCCCAAGGTCCCCATCCTGATGTGCTACTGGCGGCCCGAGGAGGACATCGAATCCAGGATCCACCTCTTCTTCGACGATACGGCGGAAAAGAACCTTTCCATCGAATCGATCTTCACCCTCGGAACTGGTCTCGTTCGCATGTTCGAAAAGATCATGCACCGGCATAGTGACGGCAGGAGCGAACTGTCGTGACCGGATGGGACGGGAGAGCGCCTTGTGAGACAGCGGACCGGCCCGCCACCCGGCTTTCCCCCATCAGCAAGGTCCGCCGAACCCTATGAAGGCAGTCCCCTCCAACATCGTCCTCATCGGCATGCCCGGATCGGGCAAGAGCACCGTCGGCGTGCTCCTCGCCAAACAGACGGCAAAGACCTTCGTGGACACCGACCTCTTGATCCAGTCGGAGACCGGCAGGACGCTCCAGGATATTGTGGACAAGGACGGATACCTCGAGCTTCGTCGCATCGAGAAGCAGGTCCTCCTCGACCTGGACTGCCGCAACATGGTCATCGCCACGGGAGGGAGCGCGGTCTACAGCCAGGCGGCCATGGCGCATCTGAGGACCGACGGCGTTGTGGTCTTCCTGAAGGTGGGGCTGGAAACGCTCAGGAATCGGATAAAGGACTACGGGACGAGGGGGCTGGCGAAGCGTCCGGAACAGACCCTCGAAGACCTTTTTGAGGAGCGATGCGCCCTGTACAGCACCTATGCCGATATCGCCATCGACTGCGACGACCTCGGCCACGAGGCGGTCTGCGAACGCATCCTAGGCGCTCTGCGCGCATTCCGCCGTCCTGCCTGACCCAGTGGATGCTGCGCGCATCTTCCCATGGGAACGGCCTTCCTGACCGATCCCCGAATGCTCCTGCTTACCAGCGTTCCCGGTGCACCCGCCCGGGGTCGAAACGCTCCGCCCTGCCCGGCTGTTCCGCGGGAAAGCCCAGGGGCACGAGGGCGAGCGGAATGACGTTCTCGGGTAGGCCGAGCAGCTTCCGCATGCCGGAAACGCGGTCCTCCATCGGATGCAGGGCGGTCCAGACGGCTCCCAAGCCCTTTGCCGTTGCCGCGAGCAGCAGGTTCTCCGTGGCAGCCGAGCAGTCCTGGACCCAGAATCCCTTGAACTTCTCCCGCGACAGGTCGCCGCAGACCACGATGGCCACCGAAGCATGCTTCACCATGGCGGAGTAGGGATGGAACTTCGGGATCGAGTCGAGCGTGGCACGGTCGCGGACCACGATGAAGTGCCACGGCTGTTCGTTGCCGGCCGACGGCGCCGCCATGGCGGCCCTGAGAAGCTCGGTGACCATCTCCTCAGGAACGGGCTTGGATGTGTACGTCCTGATGCTTCTCCGTCCCAAGATCGCCTGCATCGCCTCCATGGTCATTCCCCTCTGCCCCCGTAGGAGCGCACCATCTCTGCGGCGGCGGCATCGAGGTCCCCGTGCTCCGGTTCCCACCCGAGGAGCGTGCGGGCCTTCTGCGGATCGAACTCGATGTTCCTGGACAGGAACGTGACATAGCTGTGCAGGTCGAGCCGGAACCCGATCAGGTCCGCGAAGAGATCGACGAAGACCGCCGGGAAGCGGAAGAGGAACGGCGGCAGCGGCACGAGCCGCACCTCCTTGCCCTGCGCCTTTCCGATGGCCGCGAAGAACTCCCGCCACGTGTGAGCTGCGGCGTCGGTGACGTTGAAGGTCTGGTTCGCTCCTTCCGGCCGGGTGCCCGCAAGATAGATCGCCCGGGCAAGGTCCTGCACCTGGACAAAGGGAGCGCGGTTCGCACCGGAACCGATGAAGGGAATGCCGATCGGACCGAGGGTTGCCACGGTCTTCACCATTCTGCCGAGGTACCGTGACCCGGGGCCGTAAACGATGCCCGGCCGCACAATGGCGTGCTCCACGTCGTTCTGTGTCTCCCTGACGAGCTCCTCGGCCTTACGCTTGTATTCCGTGTACTGGTCCCGGAGCGGATATGCCGGTTCCGTCTCCTCGGTCGCCGGCACCGTGGCGGGGACTCCCGCCACGGTGAGAGAACTAACGAAGACGAAACGCTTCACGCCGGTCTGCTTCAGTTTCCCGGTCATCTTCCGCACCAGCTCGGTGTTCTTCGCCGAACTCGCCGCCGTCGTGTTCTTGAGCTCGCCGATGTGGAAGACGACCTCCGATCCCTCCATGGCACCCAGCATCCTGTCGGGGTCGCCCAGATCGCCCTGGACGAGCGACACGTCCCTCCCCTGCCAGCGCGGCGGCAGGTCGGATCTGCGCGAAAGAAGCTTGACGGCATGTCCGTTCCCGACCAGCAGATCGACAACGTGGCTGCCGATAAAACCCGTGCCGCCGGTAACAAACGCCTTCATCATTGCCCTCCTCGGGGAACGTCCCGCGTGATTCGCAGTTCTTACACCGTCAGGAAACACTGAGGGTCCTCGGCCAGAAAATCATCATCGCCCCGCGCACGGGAAACGGCATAGGCGATGGCGCGGCAGCCCCGACACGCGTCCCACCGTTCGCAGGAACCGCATCGTCCCTTATAGCGCTTGCGGTCCCGCAAGGCCTCGAGCACCGGCGACATGGCCCAGACCTCGCGAAGCGGGTCGGTCCTGAGGTTTCCGATAGGAATCGGCATGCGGCGGCAGGGAACGATCGTCCCGTCCGCGAGGAACGTGAGCCCCGAGACGCCCGCCGAGCACCCGCCAGCGGGAAGTCCCTTCGGCCTACTTGCGCGACCGGCCTTTTTCCCGTTCTTTTTTGTGCGCTTCTGCTCCCGCATCTGGGCCGCGACGGGATCGCCGGTCACGATCTCGAGGTTCCTGATGTCAATGGCAAGCAGGTATTCATAGAGCTCCCTCACGTCCTCTGTCGGAAGCATCTCGCTGAGAAGGGAGCTTCCCCTGCCTGCGGGAACAAGACGCGAAAAGCCCATGCGCTGCACGCCCACGTGGGAAGCAAGACGCACCACGTTCTTCACTGACTTGGCATTCAGGCGGGAAAGCGTCATGTTCAGCGTAACCGGGAGCCCTGCGTCGAGCAGATGCTCCACTCCGTCAATGGCATGATCGAAGCTTTTCGGACCGCGGATGCCGTCGTGCACCTCATCGCAGCCTTCGATGCTCACCTGAACGCCCTTCACGTCCGCGTCCTTGAGCATTCGGGCCTTCTGACGGTCCACGAGCGTTCCGTTCGTGAGCAGGTACGCAGGAAAACCGCGCTTCCGGAGTTCTCCGAGCACATCGAAGAGATCCTGCCGCAGGAGCGGCTCGCCGCCGGTGATGTTGAAGCTCGGGAGAAGGGAGAGCGAATAGGCGTCGGCCCAGGCCTCGAACATTTCGTCGATCTCGTCGAGTCCCTGCCGGACCTCGTCGAACGCAAGCTCCTGTCCGCCCGAGCCGGTCTGGTAGCAGTGACTGCACCGGAGATTGCAGCGTTCGGTCAGGTGCCACTGGATAAGGAAGTCAAAACCCTGATGGGTGGACATAGATCCTGTATGATCGTCCCTGAACGGAGGCCATGAGGATGTCTACACGCAATGCCGAGGATCCAGGGAACGGAAAGGGCAGGACGACCGGGAGGACCGAGGTGGACCTGCCGCCCTGCCTGCATGTCGTTGCCGACCGGCAACTTTCAGCTCTTTCAGCCTTTTCATTTGCGGCATGCCGTTCCGGGATTTTTCGCGCCTTTCTTGATCATTTCCCAGAAGGCAGCCTCTTTCTCGATCGCCTGCGGGCTCAGCGGCCTTTTCATCCCGTCCTCACCCCCTTTCGATGGTTTCTCAGGCATAGGGTAATGATAGCATAAGCCCCGCGGAGGAGCGCTGTCAGGAAGAAGCGGTCAGCAGCCCGGCAGCCTCGCCGTCGAGATACAACGAAAGACTGCCTCGCTCCGGTCTGACCAAGGCTGCGGGATAGTTCGATACGTTCCCGGCTTGAAGAAGATTCTTGACCGCTGTGGCCTTACCGGCCCCGGCAACGAGGAACAGAACGGCCCGCGCTCTGTTGATGGCCGGCAGGGTGAGCGTGATGCGGCGCTCCCTTCTTCCCTCCGCCGGGACGGACACGGCCAGCCGTCCGGTCTCACAGGTCGCGGATTCTCCGGGAAAGAGCGATGCCGTGTGGCCGTCGGTTCCCAGGCCGAGAAGCACGAGGTCGAAGGTGAAGGGGCCGCCACCGAAGAACGACCCAAGCTCCTTGTCGTAGGACGCTGCTGCCGCGGCGGGATCGCTTTCGCCGTGCATCCGATGGACATGAGCCCGCGCCAGCGGGACCTTCGACAGCAGGAGATCGGATGCAAGCCGGTAGTTGCTGTCCTCATGCTGCGGAGGAACGCACCGCTCGTCCGCCCAGAACACGTGCGTCGCTTTCCAGTCGATGAGGTCGCGGTAGGGAGGTGATGCGAGCAGGCCGTAGAGCCCCCGGGGCGTGGAACCTCCGGAGAGCGCCACCGTGAACCTTTCGCGCAAAGCGACGGCGTCCCGGGAGAGATCCACGACAAGGTCCGCCGCCGCCCTGTCCAACGATAGGCTGTCCTCGAAGACCCGCAGGTCGTATCCGCGGTCCATCGCCTTCACAGCGGCCTCCAAGCGCGGCCGTCACGGCCGATCAGCTCCCCGGCCCCGGCAGGTCCGTCGGACCCCGCAGCATAGGAGCGGACCACGCCCTCTCCGTCACGCCCCTCGAACCGCTCCAGTACGGGCGTGAGGAAAGACCACGCAAGTTCAACGCTGTCCTCGCGCATGAACAGCATATGGTCTCCCACCATGCAGTCAAGGAGGACCCATTCATAGGCGTCCAGCAACACGCCCCGGGGATAGGAGAACCTCATCTCCACGGGATTCAGACAAATCTTGCTGCCCGGCTGCTTGGTCTGGAACAGGAGGCTCATGCCCTCGTCCGGCTGGATGCGGAGGACGAGCATGTTCGGTTCGATGGGGCCTGCCAGGTAGTCGGGGAAGAGGGAGTGCGGGACGCGCTTAAAGTGGATGGATATCTCCGTCGTCCTGCTAGCGAGCCGCTTGCCCGACCGGAGATAGAAGGGAACGCCGTGCCAACGCCAGTTGTCGATGAAGACCTTCATGGCGGCAAAGGTCGGCGTCCGGGACTCCCCTGCCACTCCCTCCTCCTCCCGGTAGGCAGGGACTTCCCCGCCCTCAAGGAAACCCCGTCCGTACTGGCCGAGAACGAGGACCTTGCCCATATCGTCCGCGGAGATCGCCCGGAGGGAGCGGAGGACCTTGGCCTTTTCGTCCTGCACCCGGTCGGCAAGGAAGGCCGATGGCGGCTCCATGGCAGTGAGGCTGAGGAGCTGGAACATATGGTTCTGGAACATGTCACGCACCACACCCGCCTGTTCGTAGTATCCCGCCCGGTGCTCGACCCCTAGCGTCTCTGCTGCGGTGATCTGCACGTGGTCGACGAACCGCTCGTTCCAGAGCGGCTCGAAGACGGCATTGGCGAACCGGAACATCAGGATGTTCTGCACCGTTTCCTTGGCAAGGTAGTGGTCGATCCGGAAGACCTGGCGTTCCTTGAAGTGTGCATGGAGCATCCGGTTCAGCCTGCGGGCCGAGTCGAGGTCCCTGCCGAAGGGCTTCTCGATGACCATGTGGCTGCAACCCCGGTCCTCGCGGTTCAGGCCGGCGGCCCCGAGGTTCGCTAAGACGGTCTCGAAGACCGACGGGGGAACGGCAAGATAGAAGACTCGGTTGCCCGAGGTCTGATGGCGCCTTTCGAGTTCCGGCAGCGTGTCACGCAGGCGGCTCGCGTAGGAGGCTCTGTCGGCGTAATCGAACGAGAGATAGTACAGGCGGGAAGCGAACTGTTCCCACAGCGCATGATCGAAGCCGCCCGCCGTCGCCGCCCGGACGGCCTCGTACACCATTTCGCGGAACTCGCTCGCCGTAAGTCCCGTCCGGCCCGTTCCCACGATGCAGGACCGTTCCGGCAGCATCCCGTTCCGGAAGAGCCGGAAAAGCGATGGAAAGAGCTTCCGCTTCGCCAAGTCCCCTGCGGCGCCGAAGATGATCATCGCGACCGGCCCCGGCACCTCGATCTCGCAGTTTTCCACGGTGCGGTATTCCGACTGCATGACACCGCTGTCCGATTCCCGCACGCTCCCTTCCGTCGGATCATCCATCTGTCTGGTCCTCTACGCTGCCGCACGCATCAGGGCGTTCCAGTCCGCCGAGAACTTGGCCATGCCCTTGTCCGTCAGATCGTGGCGGATATCGAGGTCCTCCCACCGCCTCCCAAGATCGATCCGGCGGTAGGGGATCGGGCGCAGGTGCTTCGCGTCATAGACATATCCGCTGCCCGGCACCGGCATGCCCAGTTCGCCCCAGACCGTAAGGACCTCGTAGGGAACCGTGATGATGTCCGTCCCCAGGGCGAGAGCATAGAGAAGATGACCAATGCTCCTCACACTCGCCGTCAGGACCTCCACATGGCCGTCGCCGAACGCGAACATCCTGAGGATGTTGGCGATAAGGTCCATGCCGTTCTCTCCGCGGTCATCGAGCCGGCCGATGAAAGGCGAGACGAAGACCTGGCCCTTTGCGGCGCCCCGGGTCGCCCCGTAGACCGCCGCCGCCTGCTCCTGCGAGAAGCACAGGGTCATGTTCACCCGCATGCCTTCCTCCACCGCCCACCCGGCCGCTTTCAGACCCTCGCGGGACGTGGGGAACTTGATGTGGGCGTTCGGGATCCAGGAGAACATATCCCTTCCCTGCCTAAGCATCGCCTCGGCCGTCGTTCCGGCATCGGCGTAGACCTCGACGGATATAGAGCCTTTCGGCAGAAGGCCGGATATCTCTCCTACGACCCCGCGGTAGAAGTCAAGGATATCCGCGGCTGTGAAGCCCTTGCCTCGTTCCAGCCGTTCCTTTACTTCCGGGTTCTTTGAGATCAGCGTGGGATTCGTGGTCTGTCCGTCAAGGAATCCCAGCCGGTCAAGCACCTTCCTTGTATCTTCAGGATCTCCCCCGTCAAGGAATATCCTCGTTCTCAGTTCATTCGGTCTCATGGTAGTCACCTTCTTTTCCAGTTCTATTCCAGCTACTTCTTCCCAACATCGTGGCCGCCAAACTGGTGGCGGAGCGCCGAAAGGACCTTTCCCGTATAGCCCGGGGCCCTCTCGGAGGCGATGCGGAACTGGAGTGCCGCTTCGATGACCGGAGCGGGGACGCCGAGCTCCCGCGCCGCATCTACGGTCCAGGCCCCCTCGCCGCTCTGCGCCACGCTCCCGGAGATGTCCGGGAGGTCCTCCCCGTGCAGTTCATAGGCATCCCTGAGCCATCCGACGAGCCGCGATTCGACCACGCTACGGTGGTTGTACAGGTCAGCGATCTTCCCGAGCCCCAGCCCGAAGGACGACGCCCGCATCACCGCGAAACCCTCCGCCAGCGCCTGCATCATGCCGTATTCGATCCCGTTATGTACCATCTTGACGAAAGGGCCGGCGCCGGCACTGCCCATATACCCATACGCTCCCGGCGCGGCGAGGTCCCGGAACAGGCCCTCGAACCGCTGAAAGATCTCTTTCCTGCCGCCCACCATGATGCAGGCGCCGCTCCGCGCCCCGGAAGGCCCGCCGCTTACGCCTGCGTCGAGGAACTCGATCCCCCCTTTTTCCAGCTCCGTTGCGCGCCGCATCGATTCCTTGTAGGGCGAGTTCCCTCCGTCGATGACCGCGTCTCCCCGCGCGAGGAGAGGCACCAGTTCCCGCAGGACGGCGTCAACGGCCTGGTGCGGGACCATGATCCAGACAAGCCGTGGCGGCGGAAGCAGGGAGATCATCGATGCCGGAGCATCTGCCCGCTCCGCTCCTTGTTCCGCAGCCTGCCGCGCGGCCTCGGTGTCCCGATCGAATGCGACGACCTGATGGCCCTTCTCGAGAAGACGCTCCGTCATGTTGAGCC
>JBAIYC010000472.1:0-10964 GCA_037916085.1 Nitrospirota bacterium
TCTCCTCGTTCATTCGCCGGGCATCCTTCCCGGGATCACCTGACGGGTAGTCCGCAAGAGGTGCGCCGAACCTCGCCTCAAAGCCCCTGCCCCACGGGAGGATACGGTTGTAACAGGGGATGACGACAGCACGGGTCATCTGGGTGATCCGGCTCATGGCAGTGACCGTTGCTGCGGAAACTCCGAAGAATGGCACGAAGACGGCCTCTGCGCCGCCCGGATCCTGGTCGGGCAGGTATATGAACGGACGTTTCTCGCGAAGATATCGGATCAGCGCCCGCAGACTGGACTTCCGCTCGAAAAGGACCCCGCCAAACCGCCCCCGCCTCTTGAGCATCCGGTCTATCAGTCGGTTGCGGGATTCCCGGTACATCGTGATCATGGGCCGCTCGATGCTGAGACAGATGCCGCAGATGTCCATCGAGATGAAATGGGGAGTGAAGAGAATGATGGTCTCCCCAGCTTCGATGGCCCTGTCATAGTTCTGCCGGCCGTCAAAGCGGACCAGTTTCTGAAGACGCTTCGGAGAGGCCCACCATCCAAGACCGTACGACAGGATCGAGACGCCAAGCATGCGGAAATGACGCCGCACCAGGTCGCGCTGGCCCTTCTCGCCCCGTTCGGGAAAACACAGCCGCACGTTCGTCAGCGCAACATCCTTCAGCTTTGACGGAAACAGATGGAACACTGACCCCAGGAAAACACCGAGGAGCCAGATGAGCCGCATCGGCATGAGCGAGACCGCGCGCATGACGGCAAGACCGGCCCAGGTCGGCCAGTATGCAGGATGATAGAGAGGGAGTGATCGGAGACCTGCCATGGAAAGCCGTCAGAAGCTCGAGGGACCGATCTGGACCGTGTAAGTCGCCTGAGACACACCTCGCAGCATGATGAAAGGCCCACCCGATCCGGTCGGGAAGCTCACTGCGCTGATCGTGGCCGTCGTTAATAGAATGGGCGTGGCCGTCGGGAAGGTCGAGGGCGTTGAAATCGAATTCAGCGAAAAGTCAGAAATAGTGAACGCAGTAAACGGAGTGTTCGTCACTACCGAATAGAGCAAGGGGCTCAACAGAGACAGGCTGCTGTCATTATAAATGAACATCTGGGGATAGGAAATCGTATCGGTCGCCGCAGTCAGCGTGATCGAATAAGACTTCGGGGAGGGCGTTATGCTCGCGCCGCTGTATACCACGATAGTGTCAGGGGAAATGCTACCAGTAGTGGTTGCCCCTGTAGAAGGATCAACCGTGTTCGTCGCAAGTGGACTGAGTGCCGATCCCGTCGCGGACATCAGCCGCAGATTGTAGAAGTATAATGCGGTGTACGCGGTCGACACCGGCGTGCCGCTCAGAACCACGACGTAGTCGCCGGAAGTTGTTGCCGTGAAGGAAGCTTCGTAAAAGTTGTTCGGAACCACTCCTACCGCCGTCACAACGGGCGGTTCGCCTGCCTTGTACGAGGACATACTTGTATAGACGGATGCCGTCAATGCACCTCCCGGGGCGATCACGGTCCGCAGGAGGTACTGATTGCCCGCGATGATATTCGAGAGCGTATAGATGCGCACGCTCCCAATCTCGACACTGCTGCTCACCGAGGTCCCGTTGACCGTCAGCACGGCCGTCGACTGAGGACCGGGCGACGTGTAGCCGCCGCAGGAGGAGAGAAGAACGGCGACAGCCGCGAGGGTGAACAGGTTTGTGGTCAGTTTGCTCAAACAGCATCCTTTCCCGGGCGCATGATGCCCCCGATTGACTGCGGGAGAATAACGCAAAGGTGTGCATGAGTCAAGGATGATTTTCCACTCTGTCAACGCCGCTGCACGATGGAACCGCACGCTGGACGTCATGGACCGAGGAGGCGATCGAAGGTGTTCCGGACCGCCGCACGCATCCTTTCATATTCCTTGAGCAGTTCCCTTCCCTCGCCGTCCCCGCCACCGGAAAATCCCATGCGCCGCGCGAGAGCCCTGAGCTTCTCCGGGTCCCGGGACAGAAAGCTCGTTGACTGGTTCGCAACGATCCTGAGCCTGCTCTCCAGCCTGCGAAGGAAGAGGTACGCCTGCCGCAGCAGCGCGCCGTCATCGGCTTGCAGGATGCGCTCGCCTGCAAGCGTCCGCAGCGCATTGACCGTTCCCGGCACCCGAAGCCTCGGACGGTCCTTCCCATGTCGCAGCTGAAGAAACTGCGTCAGGAATTCGATGTCCACGAGCCCTCCCGGACCCTGCTTGATATTGTACTGTTTCCCCTCTTCCCTCCCAAGCTCGTCCTCCATTCGCCTGCGCATGGACCGCACCGCTGCTGCAAGGGCTTCGGGGTCCTCGTCCCGATAGATCAGGGAGCGGAGCGAGTCGAGGACATCCTTTCCCACGCGCGGGTCGCCGGCAATGAACCGGGCATTCACGAGCGACTGACGCTCCCAGGTCTCGGCCGAACCGGAGAAGTAGCTCCGGAAGGCTTCAATGCTCTGGACGAGCGGTCCCTTTGAACCGGTGGGGCGGAGCCGGGTATCGACACGGTAGGCTGATCCCTCGCGGGTCATGGTCGTAACGTACGAGATGGTCTTTTCGGCGATCTTGCTGAAGTATTCGAAGACCGAAAGACCTTCTGACGCTTCTGCGGCGAGACCTGCGTCATACACAAAGAGGATGTCGAGGTCGGATCCATAGATCAGCTCCCGTCCGCCAAGCTTGCCGGCTCCAAGGACAGCCAGTCCTCCAGCCTCGCTGCTGCCTCCATACCGCTTGGCCGTTTCCTGTGCGGCGAGGCGAAGCGCCGCCGCAAGGCAGGCCTCGGCCAGCCGCGACAGGCTCCGGCAGACGGCCGGAAGCGGGAACGAACCGGTCAGGTCCGCCATGCCGATGCGAAGCTCCTCACGGTGCTTAAACCTTCGGAGCGCATCGAGCTTATCAGTGATTGTCCCGGCATCTCCCAGAACGATAGTGATACCGGCCATGAACTGCTTCGATGATCCGAGCCCCCGCCCACCTTCGGTTTCGGCCAGGTCCTGCAGGATGGCCGGCGTTCTGATGAGCATACGGGAAAAATAGTCGCTGTTCCCGAAGACCGAAATCAGCGCCCGGGAAAGCTGTGACGACTGCTGCACCAGGGACTGAAATGCATCCCAGGACCCCTGCGAGGCCAGGAAGGACTCCAGATGGTGCAGGGCCATGTCCGGGTCCGGCGACGAGATGATCTCCCGAAACAGAACGGGGAACATTTCGTGGAACACACGCCTGCTCCGCGGTGTCTGATGCGTATAGGCCTGCCCTTCCCGCAGGAGCGCAATGTTCCGGAAGCCTCGGGCAGGATCGCGGAAACCGAATCGTCCCAGGACCGCCGCGGCCTGTTGCTCCCCGATGTCCGCATCGAGCAGCGACGCCAGTTCCGATTGCTCCGTTGCTTTCTCTACAGGGGTCGCGGCCTGCCCCAGAAGCTCGTCGTAGATGCTCCGTACCCTGCGTGTGTGCATGCCGTAGTCCCGCAGCAGGTCCTCGGACTCTCTGCCTGCTTCCCGATATCCTGTTCGCCTCGCCAGCGAGCGCAGTTCGGCGTCTCCCGCCGGCAGGGTCTGGCTCTGCAGATCGTTCACGATCTGGATCCGGTGCTCCACGGTGCGCAGGAACACATAGGCCCTGGACAGGTCTGCTGTCTCCTGATAGGTAAGGAGCCCCTTTTGTGCCAGCATGTGCAGGGCCTTCAGCGAACCGCGCTCGCGAAGTGCCCGTTCTCGTCCGCCGTAGATCAACTGGAGCGCCTGGATCAGGAATTCAATCTCGCGGATGCCGCCGTAGCCCAGCTTCACGTCCCGATAGGTCCTTCCCTTCTGCTGGACCTCACGGTTGATCTTCTGCTTCATCTCCCGGATCTCGACAATTGCGCCGAAGTCAAGGTACTTCCTGTATACGAAGGGTGTGATCCGCTCGATGAACTCCCTTCCCGCGGTCTCATCTCCTGCAACAGGACGAGCCTTGATGAGCGCCGAGCGCTCCCACGTCTGGCCCCAGGACTCATAGTAGATCTCGTAGCCGCCGAGGCTCTGCGCCAGCGGGCCCCGCTGTCCCTCGGGCCGCAGCCGCAGGTCCACGCGGAACACGAAGCCGTCGGCGGTGTTCTGGCCGATAGCGGCGCTCAGCCGCTCGGCGAGCTTGACGAAATACTGGTGGTTCGTTATGCGGTTGACCGCGGTTCCGTCAGTTCCGCAGACCCCTTCGGTCTCTCCGTCGGCGGAATAGACGTACATCAGGTCGATGTCGGAGCTGAAGTTGAGCTCCCTGCCGCCCAGTTTGCCCATGCCGATGACGGCGAACCCGGCTGCGACCGAGGTCCCGTCCTCCTGCGTTACCAGGGGACGCCCGTGGCGCTTCCGCAGCTCCCTGTCTGCGCGCTCGTAAGCCGCCTGAAGGCAGACCTCGGCGAGATTCGAAAGTTCTTCCACCGTCTCGGACAGGTCAGCAATACCTGCGAGGTCGCGCAGGCCGATCCGGAGCATTTCCTGCTTCCGGAAGAGTCGCATCTGCCGAAACAGTCCTTCGTCATCACCAATGCCCTGAAGAGCTCCTTCCAGCCGGCCAGACAGCAGCCCTTTGTCCACAGCATGAGAAAGATAGAGCGGATGAGACAGGAGCCGAAGGGTCTCCCGCGGCGCGCTGATCGCAAAGGCGGCCAGGAACCTGCTGGCGCCGAAGAGAACGACGAGCTGGTTAAGCACTTCTGGCCGCGTATCGACGGCCCCGATGAACTCCGAGGCAGGCTCCAGGCCCTCCAGAAACCGCTCAAGGTGGTTCAGCGCCATGTCCGGGTCCCCTGCCAGTTTGAGAGCAGCAAGAAGCTCGGGAAGGAGCGCGGTGAACGGGCCGTCTCCGAGCCGCTTCCGGATGAGGTCCAGATTCACCTGCGCCTGGTGGACGTCCAGGAGGCAGGACTGTGCAAGGAGAGCAGGATCGAGCCGTATTTCGTTGCCCGCGGCCATGGTTTGTATTATACTGGCAATGTCGCCACGAGACAAGCAGGCCAGCTTCAGTGATTCGGAGAGAGCGACCATGACGGTGGAACTGAGGAAGGATGACACATGCTTTGTCTGCGGCAAGAAGAATACCGCAGGCCTTCATGCGGATTTTGAGGTCGAAGTAGCAGATCGGTCCATCCGGGGAACGTTCAGACCGCGGCCCGAGCATGTCGGATGGCAGAACATCGTGCATGGGGGCATCATTGCGTCGCTCTTGGACGAGGCCATGGTGAAGCTCGCCGCCCATCTCGGCATGCCTGCAGTCAGTGCGGAAATGACCATCAGATACAAAGCGCCTGCCGCTCCCGGCGACGAGATCGTCGTTCGAAGCCGGATCGTCGATTCCCGGAACCGGCTCATCCTGGTCGAAGCATCGGCCGGACGAGGAACCACGGTCATAGCAGAGGCCAAAGGGAAACTGCTGAAGATCTGAAAGGGAGATTAATCCTCGTCGTCAGCCAGCCGCCTGAACAGTTCGAGAGGAACGCTCTCCGGAGCGGAGTCGGGGAAATAGTGCCATGCTTTCCTCTTCCGTCATATTGAGATGCCCCTCCTGCAGGACGCTGAACCGCGTTCCCGCCGACAGGCTTGCGAGCCATCCGATCTGCGGCAAGTGCAGGACGGCTATTACCTTCCCATCTGCGCCGGTCAACGCAACCACAGCATCCTTTGACCGCGAAGCAAACGACTGGCCCGGTCCCCTGCTCGTGGAGTTCTGGGGTCGGAACTGCGGGTACTGCCGCATGGTGGACCCCGTCGTAAACGATATTGCTTCCTGGAGGGCGGGCAGGCTCAAGATCATCAAGGTAAACGTCGAGTCGGAGACGGCTCTGGCACGACGGTTCGACGTCATGGCAACGCCCACCTTCATCTTTTCCAATGGCGGCCGGCAGGTCGCGCGTATCGACGGTGCGCCGCAGGAAAAGCTCGATCTCGTCCGATGGGTGGACCAGCATCTGCCGTCGTAAGTACGAACGAATCAAATCAACCGCACGCGTTCGTACATTCGCTTCTCTCTGCGTCCTCTGCGACTCTGCGAGAGAATGGTTTTTGGTATATAATGACGTTCATGACCCTCACGAAAAAGGACCTCCTCGAATTTTTCCGCACCCGCACCGGCCGGCCGCTCCTCGTCCGCGAGATCATGCGCCAGTTCAAGCTCTCTTCCGAGGACCGCAGGCACCTGAAACGTCTCCTGGGAGAGCTGGTGACCGAAGGAGCAATCGTCCGGAACCGGGGCAACCGCTTCGGCCTTCCCGAGAAGATGGACCTCGAGACCGGAACGTTCCAGGCCAACCCTGCAGGTTACGGCTTCGTTCTCCCGGAGAAGAAGGGCAAGACTGACGTGTACATCGCCGCCGTTTCGCGGCTCGATGCAATGGACGGCGACAAGGTCGTCGTGCGCGTCACGCCTCCAGCAGGAAGAAAGAAGGCAACGGGCAAGCGCGAGGGTGTCATCATCCGCATCCTGGAGCGCGCCCGCACCCGCATCATCGGCACCTTTGAGCGCTCCCAGCTCCGCACCGAACGCCACGGCTTTGTCATGCCAAAGGACCAGCGCCTGATGCAGGACATGGTGATCGCGCCGGAGAACATCGGCGGCGCGAAACCGGGTGACCTGGTGGCAGCAGAGATCCTCGCTTATCCGCTTCGCGGCCGCCCGGCCGAAGGGAAGATCACCCGGGTCATCGGCCGGCCCGGAGACCCGGGCATCGACGCCGAGCTGGTCATCGAGGAGCACGAACTGCCGGTGGCGTTCTCCCCTGCAGTCCTGCAGGAGGCCTCCGCCATCCCGCAGGAAGTGAAGCCCTCCATGCGCCGCAACAGGCAGGACCTCCGGAGCCTGCCCACGGTCACCATCGACGGCGAGAAGGCGCGGGACTTCGACGATGCTCTCTCCATCGAGAAGATAAAGGGCGGGTGGCGCCTCTGGGTGCACATTGCTGACGTTGCACACTATGTCCGGGAAGGGTGCTTCCTCGACCAGGAGGCCTATGCGCGCGGCACGAGCGTCTATCTGCCCGACCGCGCCATCCCCATGCTCCCCGAGGCACTTTCGAACGGTATCTGCAGCCTGAACCCGAAGGTGGACCGCCTGACGCTCACCGCGGAAATGGATATCGATAGGAACGGTGCGGTCTTCCGCTACGACATCTACGAAAGCGTGATCAGGAGCGACGAGCGCATGACCTACACGGCGGTCAGGCAGATTCTCGCAGACCGCGACCCTATCCTGCGGAAGCGCTATGCGCCTTTGGTTCCAAAGTTCGAGCTCATGGCGGAGCTCATGGAGGTGATGCGCGGGAAGCGCCTGCGGCGCGGCAGCATCGATTTCGACCTGCCAGAGCCCGAGATTGTACTGGACCTGCAGGGCCAGATGACCGACATCGTGCGGGCCGAGCGTAACATGGCCCACCAGCTCGTCGAGGAATTCATGCTCGCTGCCAACGAGACCGTGGCCGGACATCTCGAGGACCTGGGCATCCCGCTCATCTATCGCATCCACGAGGAGCCCGCCGAGGATAAGATGTCGGATCTCGCCGAATTCCTCTCGACCATCGGCATCACCCTGCCGCCCGCTGACAAGATGAAACCTCGGCACATCCAGCGCGCCGTGGCGTCAGTTAAGGGGACACCCGTCGAGGTGCTGGTGAACACCGTGGTCCTGCGCACCATGAAGCAGGCCCGGTACTCCGACGTGAACGTCGGTCATTTCGGGCTCGCGGCGGAGACCTATACCCACTTCACCTCGCCCATCCGGCGCTATCCCGACCTCATCGTGCACCGCATTCTGAAGAATGCCGTCCGCGGCGTCTACGAGGCAAAGGAAGCCGTGACGAAGCTCGCTGATGCGTTGCCCGAGGCGGCGGTGCACTGTTCCCTGCGGGAGCGGACGGCCATGGAGGCGGAGCGGGATGTGGTAGCGATGCTGAAGGTGCGCTTCATGCAGGACAAGCTAGGCGAGGTCTACGACGGCATCATCACGGGCGTGACGCAGTTCGGGCTTTTCGTTCAGCTCCGTGAGCTCTTCGTGGAGGGGCTGGTCCACGTCTCGACGCTCACCGATGACTACTACCACTTCATCGAGAACCGTCACTGCCTCCGGGGAGAGAGAAGGAAGCGAGTCTTCCGCATCGGCGACAGCCTGCGGGTGCAGGTGGACCGGGTGGACATCGAACGGAAACGCATAGACTTCTCGCTCAGTCAGGATTAAGGTCACACATCGCCGCGAGACAATCTCCAAATCCCGTTAACCTGACAGCACGAAGTTGAATCTCCCGCCGGGTCAGTTCCCTCACAGCACGATCGCCGTCTCCCTGTCCTTTTCCGTCAAACCGAGGCTGTAGTTGAGAACGTTCTTTGGGTTTGCGGGGTCATACAAGCGTGCATAGGGATCGGCGGCAAGAAGATCACGGGCGCGGGACACCAGAGCACGTTCGTCCAGCCCGACGTTCCGGATATGAATCCCTTCCGGAGCGACGTTAAAGAGCCTGAATGCGCAGGGATATGACACGATGGCGGGACCGGCCACATAGGTCGTTCTGTCGATCGTATCGATCTTTGCCGCATGATGGTGTCCCGACAGGGCGAGCCGCACGTTGGGATATTGCTCCAAGAGCTCCCGGACCACTGCGTGGTTCCTGACCATCCAGAGGTTCCATTCCGGCATCACGTCGCCGGGACAGGTGGGATGCAGGAGCTGGTGCGTGGCAACGATGACCAGTTTCTTGTTCTGTGCGGCATCAAGCTCCTGCCGCAGCCATGCAAGCCTCTCCGGAGTCGCCTCGCCGTAGGGCATACCATCCACCGTCACGTCGAAACCGATGACCCGCACGTGCTTTACCGGGTCGGCGGTCCAGGATGAACGCCCCGATACGATACCTCTTCCCCTCCAGGCATAGAGGAAGTCGGCCTTCGCGAGCTTTGAGCCCGCGACAGGCGAGACCTCCATGTTCCCGAGCAGCACATAGTACGGCACGTCCAGGTTCTTCACCCACTCCTGGAACACAACGAGCGAGGCACGATCGTTCGGTCCGGCCTGCACCTGGTCGCCGCCGAAGATGACGAAGGCGAGCTTCGGGAGCCTTCCCAGTTGGCGCAGGGTATCGATGAAGAGCGGCACGCTTTTCTCGCGGAACTGCCAGGTGTTCGTGCCCTTGACATCGAGGTGCAGGTCCGTGATATGGACGAAGCTGAATCCCGGGAAGTCTGCAGCTTGGCTAAACGGGATGAAGAGTTCCCCCAGAAGCGGCCAGGCCGCCGCTGCTGCGCCGGCGATAGCGAGATCCCGTACGAAATTGCGTCGGTTCATGGTGTTATTTGGAGCGGTCTCCGAGCGCCTCCCGCCGCTTCCGAGGTCAACGGCTTATCTCATTCTTATGACTGACCGTCAAGCTGCGGGAATCCTTGACGTAAGTATCGCCGGAAGCTGGCTGTCGAAAACATGCATAATTGACAATCTCTGCTATACTTCATCCACGTTCTCCATCCGGCGTCTTCCATATGCCTTGGGCCCTGAGTGGAGAGGTACCGTAAGTTACAGAATGCCTTTATACATCATGTCGTGTGCAAGCCCTCATCAGCAAAAAAGAGGGAAGCCTGAAGCATGTGCTGGGGCAACGTACTTTGGAACCAGCCTCGCAACTAACTCAAGACTCAAGGCATTCCCTTTCTGTCCGTGCTCAGTCCTCGCTCGACACACGACTTTCGGCGGCACGCCCTTGCATAATGCTCGATATCGCTTAACTACCCGCAGCATTTCTTGAACTTCTTCCCGCTGCCGCAGGGGCAGGGGTCGTTGCGGCCGGCCTTTGGCGTCTGGCGTACGACCGGCCGCGGAGGCAGTTGTTTTCCCGTCGTGAAATACCACATCCCGCCGGACATCTGGAACGAGGACAGCTCATGGTGCTCCTGCCTGACGCCGTTCTCCGTGAAGGACACAACGAACTCCACCGTCCCTTCCTCGTCGGACGTTCCGCCCTTCTCTGTCCTAAGGATATCTATACCGTGCCACTCCGCGCGCTCCGCCCAAGTGCGACAGCTCGCCTCGTCAAAGTTGGCACGTTGTCCGGGGTGAAGGGAATCGCGGAGCCACGCCAGCTCCTTTTTTACGTAGGCAGTGTAGCGCGAGCGCATGACCTGTTCTGCCGTGTCGGCACGCCGTTCCCCGGAGATCAGGGGCCGGCAGCAATCGTCGTAGGACTTTGATGAACCGCAGGGGCAGATGTCCATAGGAGGCTCCTTGTGAGTATCTCGAAGCGAGAAAAATGTACAGGAAACCGGGAAGCAATGCAAGGATTTTGGAAGGACCGGGCAGGATCTTAACGGCAATGAGCGAAGTGATCTGGGGCGGTTTCTTCATCACGTCTCCAGGACGCAGGGTCCCGGCAATCGAGAAAGAGAGGCAGGGTACGCCATCCCCTCACGCCGAGACATTCTTGTTGCGCCGATTCGCACGAGTCGAAAAAAATGGCCGCTGTGCGTGCACAGCGGCCTTCGGTTCCAGACATCCCGGGAATAGATCAGATGAGACCACCGGAGAAGATAATGCTCTCGAAGGTGCGGTTCAATGTCTTGCTCGTGAAGTTTGTCATCACCATGCCGGGCTGACAGGTTACTTCCTGCCCGACCTTGACAGCCGCCTGCGGCATAGCTACCCAGGTCTTCTGCCCACCCTTTTCGAGACACACATAAGTGTACCCGCCGGAATTCATCGTCTCAACGACTTTACCCGAAAGGGCACTGACGGCCGGAGACTGTGCCTGGGACTGGGGCGCAGACGCCGGGGCTTCCTGCTTGGCTGCCTTGCAGCCGCCGACGCCCATGAGAACTGCAACACCTACTGCAAGCAACACTTGGAACCGTTTCATCATCAATCTCCTTGTTTGTTAGCACCGCCGCTCACCTGAGAACGCTCAACGGCACCTGAAATGACGACTCTTGATTTTACTGCTTAT
>JBAIYC010000473.1:0-4662 GCA_037916085.1 Nitrospirota bacterium
AGCTCCGCAAGATGCTTTCTGAGGGTGAGAACGTTCCGGATCACTTCAGCCGTCCGGAAGTGCTCGAAATCCTGAAGGCGTACTATGCGGGACTGACCACCAAGGTCGAGATCAAGCTCCACGGCCATGCCGAAGGCGTGCATACCGAGGCCCTGAAGAAATAGAAAAAACGACTGCAGATGCGCAGTTTATTTCAATCCAAAGACAGGAGGTTCAGCAATATGCCGAGTTATGTGATTACAGAGAAGTGCGACGGCTGCAAGGCGCAGGACAAGACAGCATGCCAGTATATCTGCCCGAACGACCTCATGACCCTGAACAGGGACCTCATGAAGGCCTATAACCAGGAGCCGGACCAGTGCTGGGAGTGCTACAACTGCGTCAAGATCTGCCCGCAGCAGGCGATCGAAGTCCGGGCCTACCAGGATTTCGCCCCGTTGGGCGCAAACGTTATCCCGATGCGGGGCACGGACTCCATCATGTGGACCATCAAGTTCCGGAACGGGACGCTCAAGAGGTTCAAGTTCCCGATCAGGACCACTGCCGAGGGATCCGTTGATCCCTTCAAGGGCAAACCCGAGGTGGATTACGCCAAAATCAAACAGCCCGGCTACTTCACCCACCAGGGTGCTGGCAAGACCATGCCGGTAATCAAGAAATAAGGAGGAACGACTAATGGAAAAAGAGACATGCACCTTTTCATTCTGCAAGAAGCCGGCGATTGAAGAAGTAGAGACCGATCTCCTCCTCATCGGCGGCGGTATGGCTTGCTGCGGCGCGGCATTCGAAGGCGCCCGCTGGGCGAACCCCAAAAAGATCAAAATCACCTTGGTGGACAAAGCCGCGACCGACCGGTCCGGCGCCGTTGCCATGGGCCTGTCTGCCATCAACACCTACATGGGTGAGAACGATCCGGCGGATTACGTAAAGATGGTACGGAACGACCTCATGGGCATCATCCGTGAAGACCTGGTCTACGACCTCGGCCGCCACGTGGATGATTCCGTGCAGAATTTCGAGGAGTGGGGGCTTCCGATCTGGAAGGTCGGCGACGACGGCTTCTCCCTCGACGGCTTCCAGGCAAAGGAAGCAGGTAAGGTTTCATTGAAGGACGGCGGCAAGCCGGTCCGTTCCGGCAAGTGGCAGATCATGATCAACGGCGAGTCCTACAAGGTGATCGTGGCCGAAGCCGCGAAAAAGGCCCTCGAGTCCAACAGAGCCGCCACCGGTGTGAAGCAGAACCACTACGAGAGAGTCTTCATTGTGAAGCTCTACAAGGATGCGAAGGAGCCGAATCGCGTAGCAGCGGCGGCCGGTTTCAGCGTCCGTGAGAACAAGATCTATGTCTTCAAGGCCAAGGCCATGGTCCTGGCGGCGGGCGGCGCGGTGAACGTGTTCCGTCCCCGGTCCACCCAGGAAGGCCAGGGCCGCGCCTGGTATCCGGTATGGAACTCCGGATCCGGCTACGCGCTCGGCCTGCAGGCGGGCGCAGAGCTCACCATGATGGAGAACCGCTTCGTGCCCGCCCGCTTCAAGGACGGCTACGGCCCGGTGGGCGCCTGGTTCCTGTTCTTCAAGGCCAAGGCGACCAACAGCCTCGGTGAGGACTATTGCGCAAATCAGGAGGCCCTGGCGGAAGCCAAGGCGAAATACGGCAAGTATGTCGACGCCCTCGGCACAGCGGTCCGCAACCACCTTATGATGCGCGACATGAAGCTGGGCAAAGGCCCGATCCTCATGAGGACCCATGAAGCCATGGCGGCGATCAGCAAGACCTTCAAGGAAAAGCTCGGCGATAAAGAGGGCGCCAAGAAGGTGAAGCACCTCGAAGCCGAGGCGTGGGAAGACTTCCTCGATATGGCCATCGGCCAGGCCGGTCTCTGGGCAGCAAAGAACATCGAGCCGGACAAGGTCCCGTCCGAGATCATGCCGACCGAGCCCTATCTCCTCGGCTCCCATGCGGGATGCGCAGGCTTCTGGTGCTGCGGCCCCGATGACCTGGGCGCGCCTGAAGAGTGGAACAAGAAGTGGCCTGCCGGGAACTACAACCGCATGTCCACGGTGAAAGGCCTGTTCATGGCCGGCGACATCTGCGGCGCCTCGGGCCACAAGTTCTCTTCGGGCTCGCACGCTGAAGGCCGTATCGCGGCAAAGAACGCGATCTCCTTCATCCTCGATCATATGGATTATAAACCGACGATCAAGGAGACCCCAGACCACCTGGCTGCCGAGCTCTATCTGCCCTTTGAGGTCTACGAAAAGTACAAGACCTACACCACGGCGCCGGAGATCAACCCGAACTACATCAAGCCGAAGATGCTCCAGACCCGTCTCCAGAAGATCGCCGACGAGTACTTCGGCGGCATCTCCACCTGGTACATGACCTCCAAGACCATGCTCGAGGAAGGCCTCCGTCAGCTCCAGATGCTCAAGGAAGACACCTCGAAGATGGCGGCTTCGAACCTGCACGAGCTGATGCGGTGCTGGGAGCAATATCATCGCATTCTCTCCCTCGAAGCCCATGCGCGCCATATCTTGTTCAGGGAAGAGTCGCGGTATCCCGGCTACTACTATCGCGGCGACTTCGACAAGATTGACGACAACAACTGGAAGTGCTTCGTCAACTCCAATTACGACCAGGAGAAGGACACCTGGACGGTCAAGAAGGTCCCCTACGTACAGCTGGTTCCGTAAGATGAACATCGTTCCGGGGAGGAGAAATCCTCCCCGGAAATTTATTATAAGATGTAAGTTGTAAATTGTAAATTTTCGCCGTATTATTATTGACGAAGGGTTCTCCTAAGATCATCATACTATTCCTTCAACCGTAAAGTTTCCAATTTTCAACGTACAATCTTGTCTTGACGTGTTAACTGCCTTGAAGGAGGAAGAAGATACCATGGCGGAAAATAAGATGTTGGTTGTCGGGGGTGGCTTCAGCGGCCTCACGGCGGCAGTGGAGGCTGCGGAGGCGGGCTCCGATGTCGTTATCGTGGAGAAAAACCCCTATCTCGGCGGCCGGGTGACCCAGCTGAACAAGTACTTCTGGAAGCTCTGTCCCCCTAACTGCGGCCTGGAGATGCAGTACAAGCGTATCAAGAACAACGGTCAGGTCAGAATCTATACCATGGCCGAAGTGGAGAAGATCTCCGGCTCAGAGGGAAACTTCGACGTGACCATCAAGGTGCAGCCCCGGTTCGTGAACGACAAGTGCGTGGCCTGCAACAAGTGCGCAGAAGCATGTCCGGTCGAGCGGTCGAACGACTTCGACTTCGGCATGAGCACAACCAAGGCCGCCTACCTTCCGCACAGCCAGGCATTCCCGCTTCAGTACGTTATTGACGGTAAAGCCTGCAAAGGCTCCTCCTGCGCCAAGTGCGTCGAGGCCTGCAAGTACGACGCGATCCACCTCGACATGAAGCCCGAGACCGTCAATGTCAAGGTCGGCGCCGTAGTCATGGCGACGGGCTGGAACCCCTACGATGCCACGAAGATGGACAACCTCGGCTTCGGCAAGGTCCAGAACGTGATCACGAACATGATGATGGAACGGCTGGCCGCCCCCAACGGCCCGACGGCAGGCAAGATCGTCCGCCCCTCCGACGACAAGGAAGTTAAGAACATCGCCTTCGTGCAGTGCGCGGGCTCGCGCGACGAAAACCATCTCCCCTTCTGCTCGTACATCTGCTGCCTCGCATCGCTCAAGCAGGCGACCTATGTACGGGAACTCTACCCTGATTCAAAGGCGAAGATCTTTTACATCGACATGAGGACCCCCGGCCTCTTCGAGAACCGTTTCTATGCCAAGATCAAAGACGACCAGAACGTGTCCTTCCTCAAGGGCAAGGTCGCCAAAATCGAGCAGGGCCAGAACGACGATGTTGTGGTGACCGCAGAGGACATCCTGGGCGGCGGCAAGGTCTCCGAGACCTTCGACATGGTGGTGCTTGCCACGGGCATGCAGCCTACGGCGCGGACCCTCAAGGGCGCCGGCATTGCCGTGACCGACGACGGGTTTGTGGACCAGGCGACCCTGCCGAAGGGCATCTATGCGACGGGAACGCTCAAGACCCCCGTTGACGTGGCCCGGTCGGCGCAGGATGCAACGGGCGTTGTGATGAAGAGCATCCAGAGCTTGAGGAGGAAATAAGGATGGAGAAGAAATACGGCGTATATATCTGTAAGGGATGCGGCATCAAGGACGCGATCGACATCGAAAAGCTCGTCAATGCCGCGAAGAAGATACCGCTCTGTAAGACTCATGACGCCCTGTGCAGCCCCACGGGTCTGCAGCTCATTAAGGACGACATGAAGAGCGAGGGCGTGAATACCGCGATCATCGCGGCCTGCTCGCCCCGCGTCAAATATGAAGAGTTCTCCTTTGCCGGAGCGCTCGTGGAGCGTGTGAACATCCGCGAGTTCGTGGCCTGGGTCATGGACCCCATGACCGAAGAGGCACAGTCTGCCGCCGAAGATTATCTCAACATGGGCATTGCGAAGGCCCAGAAGGGCGATTTGCCGGAGCCGAACATCCTACAGGACTTGAACAGCACGATCCTCGTGATCGGGGGCGGCATCGCCGGCATGACCGCGGCCCTCTCTGCTGCAAACGCGGGACAGAAGGTCGTGCTTGTGGAAAAGGAAGCGCAGCTCGGCGGCTTC
>JBAIYC010000474.1:0-3764 GCA_037916085.1 Nitrospirota bacterium
TGGATTCAGATGGAGATGGTGTGCCAGATTCCATTGACAAGTGTCCTGATACCCCGAAAGGGGTAAAGGTCGACAAGGACGGATGCCCGATTGACAGCGACGGCGACGGTGTGCCAGATTACCTCGATAAATGTCCAGACACGCCGAAGGGGGTAAAGGTCGATAAGGACGGATGCCCCATTCCTGAAGCGCTTGCACCAAAGGCTACCGCACAAGCACCCGCACCTGCGCCAGTACCCGTACCTGCACCAGCAGTCGAAAAAGCAGAGAAGAAGGTCAGCATTGCATTGATGATCGAATTCGATTCCGGCAAAGCTGACATCAAACCACAATACAACGATGAGATCAAGAAAGTCGCGGACTTCATGCAGACCTACCCGGAAACTACTGCGGTCATCGAAGGGCACACGGACAATGTCGGCCGGGAGGAATCCAACCTCCGTCTTTCCACGAAGAGAGCCGAGAGCGTGCGCACCTACCTCATAAAGAAGTTCGGCATTGCGGGGAACCGCCTGAGCGCAAAGGGGTATGGCTCCTCGCGTCCTGTTGCAGACAATGCCTCGCCGGAAGGCCGGCAGAAGAACCGCCGGATCGAGGCGGTCATTGAAACGACCACCACGCGATAGCGCTTCTCTTGCGGCCGGAGAACGCCTCTCCTCCGGCCGCAACATACAGAGATCGGGCGAGAACCCTGGTCAGACCCGCAGGAAAGTGACTCGGCCCGACGAGGGGAGGAACTTGAACCTTTTTCTGATCGCAGCGATCATCCTGCTCGTGGTCGTCTTCCTGGTCGCCCGTTCCGTGGATGACCTCCACTTGAAGACCGAGGCGGCGAACCCCACTGAAGTTCAGGGCGTGTTCACACTCCTCCTCTATGGCTCCAGCTCCACGGATGACCTGGCGACTATCGCGATCCTTGACAAGGAGGGGGACCCCTATTCGTTCGAGATCTATGCGCCCGACTTCGCGTACGCCGTTCGAACCGGACTGAATGCAGCCCAGGCGCTTGAGGAAGCAGAGCGTTTCGTCCGGCGCAATATCCGGACCGAGCGGTCCCGGTTGCACAGGATCCTGAGCCCTGCCGGCGCAGGCATCGGGTTCGAATTGAGGCCCCTCTATTCCGTCACTTCGTTCGGGAGAGACGATATCCTCGATGTCAGGTACTCGATCAAGGACAGAAAGGTCGTTGTCCGTGTTGAGCTTGATCGCGATATAGAAATGCAGAAGATGAACTAGTTCGTAGGCGCATCGGAAGCGCCGTTTGAAAAGACAAGCCTTCATTCTCACTCCAGTACCACATCGTACGGAAGAATCCGAGGGAGGAATTCCATCTCATCGATCCGCTGATGCTCGGGGAGAAGGTTGTAGCCCCGACGCGACAAGGCCGCCCCCCCGCGAGTTACCCTATCTATTTGTCCAGCGTTGAATCCATCCGACGGAACATAAGCAGCTAGTCAGGCCCCTCGCTGGCCAAGAAGGATACCCCGTCCAATCACATCTGAGTCTCATGTTGAGACTGGTTTGTCTCTATTTGAAATTCTCGCGAGGAAAGCATTGATTAGGAGTATCGCAATATCAATCATGTCCTACTTAGGAAGTATGGTACCATCTGTGCAAGTAAAAAAAACTGTCTACCTCAAGAATACCCGCCGTGGGTTATCGACACAAGTATAACTGTGTGTTTAAATGTCCTTCATGTTTCCATCACTGCCGAAGGGCGAACAAGGGAACACGAGATGAAAGATGCGGACCGCGGCTAATCGAATACCAATGCGTCAAGTACGCTGGAACTCTTTGGGAAGGAGAAGAACATGCTGAAGAACATGAAGATCGGGATGAAGCTGGCATCGGGTTTCGGAGTGGTCGTTCTGCTGCTGCTCGGCATCGTGATAACGGGATACTGGGGAGTCAACTCCATGTCCGAAGCCACGCTCAAGATGATCCAGGGAGACGCGACGATCTCCGAGCATGCAGCGCGCGCCCGCGCGAACGTCCTCGGACTCCGGCGATACGAGAAAGACCTCTTCCTGAACATTGGCGACAGGGCCAAGGAGGACGAATACCTCAAGAAGTGGCAGGAGCAGCACGAACATCTGACCAGCAGGCTGAACGACATCGAAAAGGCCGTCTATCTGGACAAGGAAAAGGACGAGCTCAAGAGCATGCGATCCGAGCTGGCTGCCTACGACAGCGGCATGAAGAAGGTCCTTGCACTGATCGCTGAGGGAACGGTCAAGACCGCCCAGCAGGGGAATGCCGCCATCAACGAGTACAAGGACTCCATGCACAAGCTGGAACAGACCTCAAAGGACATGGCGGACGAAAGTAACGGCCGCATGGACAAGATGGAGGGATATTTCGATGACCGCGCCAAGCACACCAACACGGTCATGCTCACCCTCTCGATCATCGCGATCTTCCTGAGCAGCGTTGTGACCATCATCGTCACCCGGAGCATCACGGCGCCCATCGGCGAGGCAGTCATGGTCTCGAGCCGCCTCTCCCAGGGAGACCTGCAGGTGGAGATCGAAGCGAAGGGCAAGGACGAGATGGGCCAGCTGCTTGCCGCCATGAAGGCCATGACCGGGAAGCTGCGGAATGTCGTCGCCGACGTGAAGCTTGCGTCCGACAACGTGGCATCGGGCAGCGAACAGCTCTCCGCCGGCGCCCAGCAGATGTCCCAGGGCACCACGGAACAGGCGGCGTCCACCGAAGAGGCCTCCTCGTCCATTGAAGAGATGAACGCCACGATCAAGCAGAACGCCGATAACGCGCAGCAGACCGAGAAGATCGCCCTGAAATCTGCAGCCGACGCCCAGGATAGCGGAAAGGCCGTCACCGACTCGGTCAACGCCATGAAGCAGATCGCCGAGAAGATCTCCATCATCGAAGAGATCGCCCGCCAGACGAACCTATTGGCCCTGAACGCGGCGATCGAGGCCGCCCGGGCCGGCGAGCACGGCACGGGCTTCGCGGTGGTCGCAGCCGAGGTCCGGAAGCTTGCGGAGCGGAGCCAGACGGCGGCGGCGGAGATAAGCGACCTGTCGAGTTCGAGCGTCGAAGTGGCCGAGCGGGCGGGAGACATGCTGGCGAAACTGGTCCCCGATATCCAGAAGACCGCCGAGCTTGTCCAGGAGATCAGCGCATCCTCCAAAGAACAGGCAGGCGGCGCGGACCAGATCAACGGAGCAATCCAGCAGCTCAATCAAGTAGTCCAGCAGAACGCCGGGGCCGCGGAAGAGATGGCGTCAACGGCCGAGGAACTTGCCAGCCAGGCCGATCAGCTCCAGAACACGGTATCGTTCTTCAAGGTGAACGGCATCGGAACAGACCGCGCGGACCGCAGGATCTTCCATGATGTCCAGAAGCGGGCCCTGCCGGTGCACAAGATCCAGGTCGCCCATGTGAAGCCCAGCGAAAAGGGAAACGGCAAGGGAGTAAAGCTCGACCTCGCTAAGGCCGTTCATGCCAAGAGCGATGCCCGGGACGCGGAGTTCGAGAAGTTCTAACTGCAGACCACAGACAACAGACAGCCAGATGCCAAAGCAGGGTAAAGACGTTCAGGAGTATAGTCTGTCGTATGGTGTCTGGGCGTCTGTGCTCTGCCTTACACGGAGGTTTCCATGGCGGCGACAATCGACACGACGCAGTACCTGACCTTCAAGCTGGGCGACGAGGTCTATGCCCTGGACATCGGGAAGGTGCGCGAGGTGCTGGACTTCACCGCGGCGACCAAGGTCCCCCGGACGCCGGACTTCATGCGG
>JBAIYC010000475.1:0-2802 GCA_037916085.1 Nitrospirota bacterium
AACGACAACCTTGTCATCCCGCTCGTTTCAGGAGGGGTGATGCAACTGATCGCCCGCTCGGCCGGTCATGCGTAGGGCCCCTGCGTACAGCGGCGGGGCAAGAACAATTGTCACCAGGGTCAGGACGATCCCGGCAATGACATCGATGACGTAGTGATAGCGCAGGTATACCGTGGACACGATCAGCCCGATCACTGCCGGGATGAGGACCACGGTGAGGAGCCGTTCACGCGACTTCCAGGCGTAGTAGAGCGTCATCAAGGCCACGGCAGTATGACCGCTCGGAAAAGCGTCTGTCTTGGTGTTCTCCAGAGCGTTCAAGGTCTTCTGGATCGCTGCGACAAGCGGACCGGCCTGCAGCCCCTGCGTCTGGAGATGCGCGAGGGTGAACCGGGGGCCAACCGCGGGCATGAGAAGGTAGCCGAGGTAGGAGAGGTAGAAGCAGAGAATGATGCCGAAGATCGCCTCGTCGAATTGTCCTTGCTTCCGCCTAAGGAACAACACGACCCCCAGGACCACGGCCATGGGGTAGTAGCCGATATAGGCGATCTGGAGCACGGTTGTCAGGGCCGGATGGATGAATCGCTCGAGCAGGACCGTCGGGTCATGCCCGAAGAAGAGCAGACGGTCGGCCCTGATCAGGAGGTCGTCGAAATACCGCCGCCAGAGCCACGGGATCAGGTCGCCCATGCTGTCGAACAGCACAGGGACTACCAGGACCGGCAAGAACGCATGGAAGACGGCCGTCCAGCGGGGCGCACGGGCCTCCGCAGAACACCGGGCCGCAAGGCAGAGGGCGAGCAGCAAGGCGCCGAACCGGACCGTCAGCCAGGGCCAGTGGGGAAGGAGCGGCGCGACAACGAGCGTCACTGCTTCCAGCAGAACGATGAAGGCGATCGAGAGCAGGTCGACGGGCTTCAACACCCTGAACATCCCTTTTTATACAATAGCGCATGGCTAATTGCAAGACCATCTGTGCTATACTCCTGCTATGAAACAAGCGCGCATCGCGTGGTCCTGCCGTTCTGTCGCTTCTTTCGGCCCCTTAGAACCACGAACGGGGCGCTGCTGCAGAGCTTCTGTCAATCGCCGAGGGCAGGCTGAGCCCGCGTGACGGCATCCGGACGGCTATCAGGAACAAGCCGTCCGTCAGCTCGAAATCGGACCATAGCCAGGCGTTGTACGATGATCATCTCGCGACCGCCCGACTCAAGGTGACCGGCGCCACGAGCTGCGGATGACGGAAGGCCGTCAGCGATCCTGCCTTCGTCGAGCCAACAGGTGGGAGAGAGGAAAGGACAATCACATGCCGCGAGTCGAATCGGTGTTCCGGGTCAAACTCCCGCTGAAGGCAGTGTGGTCGTTCATGTCGGACCGCAATGAAGTGGGTTGCCTGTTCCCCGGCTGCAAAGGGGTCAAGATCCTGGACGAGCTGGATGCCATTTGGAAGGTCCGCGTGACCTTCGGACCCTTTGCCAGGGTCGTGGACCTCCGGACCCACACGACCGTGTTCAAGGAATTCGAGCAACTTTCCTGGATCGGGAGCGGCGGCGACATCCATATGTCGGGCGATGTCATTCTGAAGAAGGTATCCGATGACGAGACCGAGGTCATCTATCATCTGGAGGGTCACGTGACCGGGCCCTTCGCCGTACTGCAGGACATTGTCGTGGCCGAGAAGCTCCGAGAGGTGAAGAAGAAATTCATCAAGAACATCAAGGATGAGCTCGAATGGCAGCTCGTCGAAGGCGCGGAGAAGAAGTAATTTTGCCCCATGCAGCCGATGTCGGCATCCTCTGCGGCCGGGGAACCTGGCTGACGAATTCTCCCGACCGCAGCCCCGGTTCCCGCAAGCGTCTCGTTCCTGCCCGTTAGGACGCGATTTCCGCGTTCCGCTTCGAGTGGATAGGAAGTTGCAGCATGCCTTGACAAGCTGTGCTATATTTGGTTCAGGTGTGCAGCGGTGACGAAACCTCAGGAGTGAATCGAAGGGGGGCCTCTATGGCAAAGCGATCAGGCGTTTTCCTCGTAAAGACCGATTGGTGGTATGTGGAACGGCTCGTCTGGCTCATCGCCGGGGTCGATGTGCTCGTAAGCTCCATCCTCACCTATACCCACAATCCCAACTGGGCGTTCTCGATCCTCTTTGTCGGCCTCTGCTCCATCATGGTCGCCCTGACAGGATTCTGCATCGTCGGAAACATCCTCTATCTTTTCGGCGCGCAGCCGCTCGTACCGGCCAAACGGACCGTCAACAACGGCAACTGGTCCCGCATCTACTTCATGCAGACCGACGAATGGTTCCTGGAGCGCTACATCTACATCTTCGTGGGCGTGAACCTCTCGATCTCGTCGATGCTGGCGCGGTTCGTACATCCCGGCTGGCTCTTCTTCACAGGCTTTGTCGGGACCGCCACGATCTTCTTCGCCTTCACGGGATTCTGCATCATGGCAAACCTGCTCTACCGCCTGGGAGCCGAACCGAAGATGTGTCGTTTCCTCTAGCAGATCACCGAAAAAGGTCCTTGCCGTCTTTGCGAGCAGAGCGAAGCAACCTCGTAGTGAATACTATCGCACGTCGAGATTGCTTCGCAGCTCGAAACGCTTCCCGCCATGACAGCAATGACAATACCCGACTTTTGGGATACTTCGGGCTTTGCTGACTCAGAACTTCCCCGCGTGTTTCCGGAGTTCGTCGAGCGATATCAGGTACTTCCCGTTCTCCATCCTTCCGTTGATCCGTATCGGATAACAGCCTCCGATGCCTTTCTCCAGCCGGTAGATCGAATAGCGCATGTCGCA
>JBAIYC010000476.1:0-1838 GCA_037916085.1 Nitrospirota bacterium
CTCTTCGACGGGGCGGCGGCCCAGAAAGACCGGAAGCCGCACCTTCCTGCCCTCGAACTGCCCTTCGTGAAGCAGTCGTGCGCCGGTGAGTGTCATGGCTGCCACCGCTGCCGCGCGTGCCTTCCCGGGAGGAAATGCTGCAGCTGCCCTCGGCTCGTCATGGTTCTCGATGAAGCGGACCAGCCTTTCCTGGTAGGCGAGGTCTGCGCACAGGTGAAGGCGGATGCTCTCGGCATTGCTGTGCTCCATTCGATCATAGAGCTTCTTGTCGTAGCAGTAGTCGAAGCCCTGCTGCTGGAGCTCCCACTCCAGGTCCCAGTACGCCTCGGCGATGAGCAGGAAATGCTGATGCTTCGCCTTGACGGACGGGATGACCGTCCTCCAGTAGTCATTGCCGGGCTTTTCCCCTGCCCGGCCCCCCCAGGTGCGCTCGAAGATGCCGTTCAGCAGCAGCATGGCCATGTCGCAGCGCACGCCGTCAGCTTGATCGGCGATATCCGAAAGGGTCTCGATCACTGCGTGACGAAGTCCCTGCTGGAAGGCGTTCAGCTGCAGCACATCAGGCCATGCAGGAAAGTAAGGGTCCCGGCCGCAGGCAAAGACCTTCCCCTGCACCTGCATAAAGGACGCCGGGTCGTTCCCCGCATCGTCAGCGCTCCCCTGCACGAAGTATTCGGGATGATCGAAGACCCAGGGATGGTCCGGCGCCACGTGGTTCGGCACGAAATCGAGGATGAGCCTGAGCCCCCGCTTGGCGAGCTCTTTTCGGGCAGCAGCCAGGCCTTTCCTGCCGCCAAGGTGTCCGTCGACCACATATTGCTTCACGCAATAAGGGGACCCCACGTTGTCTTGCTGCCGAAAATCGGGCAGTGCCCGCCGGAAATCCTCAAGAAGGCCCTTATTCCGGTTCGCGATGACAATGCCTGCTGGGCTCCGTTCCCAGACACCCATGAACCATAGGGCATCAACGCCATAAGCTGCGATGGCATCCCACTCTTGCTTAGGGACGGTTGACAGGTCCAGGGGTTTCTTGTATTTCAGACCGAGCTCACGCAGCCAGACCCAGGTGTTGATCTCATAGATCACCGGATGTTTCGGCCACGGTTTCATTTCCCCACCTCACTGTTTCGGCTTTCCCTGGACGAAGGCCGAAGCCTTGCCTGCCTCAAGAGCCTTCTTCGCATCGAGCATTCCGAAGAGCTGGATGAGCTTCGCCACGACTCCCGTCCAGCCCGTCTGGTGGCTCGCGCCCAGTCCGGCACCGTTGTCGCCGTGGAAGTACTCATAGAAGAGAATGTGGTCGCGCCAATGGGGGTCGTTCTGGAACTTCTCCGTTCCGCCGTAGACAGGCCGTTTGCCCTGATCATTGCGAAGAAAGATGCGGGTCAGACGGTCCGATATCTCCTTGGCGACCTCGAAGAGGTTCATCATCCTGCCCGAACCGGTGGGGCATTCGATCTTGAAGTTGTCGCCGTAGTACAGGGAGAAGTTCAAAAGCGCCCTGATAAGTATCACGTTGACGGGCATCCAGATCGGGCCGCGCCAGTTGGAGTTGCCGCCGAACATGCCGGTGTTCGACTCTGCCGGCAGGTAGTCGACGCGATATTCCTGACCGCCTACATGGAATACGTAGGGATGCTTCTCATGGAACTTGGAGAGTGCGCGGATGCCGTAGGGGCTCAGGAACTCGTTCTCGTCCAGCATCTTCGTGAGGATCCGGCGGAGCCGCTCCGGGTTGACGAGGGCCATAATACCCCGTTCGGCCACACCGAAATGACCCGGTCCCGTGGGATGGATCGTCGACCGGAGTTCGGGCATCTGGCGCAGCCGCTTCATTA
>JBAIYC010000477.1:0-3563 GCA_037916085.1 Nitrospirota bacterium
TCAGGTCACTGGCGGGTTGAAGGACGTCGCAGCAGACGAAATGAAGAAGGTCGTGATCGCCTACGAGCCTGTCTGGGCGATCGGCACCGGCAAGACCGCGACGCCCGAGCAGGCGAACGAGGTCCACGCCCTGATCCGGGGCAAGGCGAGGTCGTTGTACGGCGCGGAGATCGCCGAAGGGCTTCGCATTCAATACGGTGGCAGCGTGACGCCGGATAACGTGAGCCAGCTCATGGCCATGCCGGACATCGATGGCGCGCTGGTGGGCGGTGCGAGCCTGAAGCCGGATTCCTTCGCGGCTCTCGTGAACTTCAAATAACAGGTGGGGGCACGGCGAGCCGTTCTCCCACTGCGTGCATCATAATGAGGAGGTAGTTGCAATGCGGTTCCTATTGGTTTCACTCCATGTGATCGTCTCGGCCATCCTGATCGGCATGGTCCTGCTGCAGAAGGGCAAGGGTGCCGACATCGGCGCGGCCTTCGGCGGCGCGTCCAATACGGTCTTCGGACCGCGGGGCGCCCAAAGCTTCCTGGCGAAACTCACGACAACGGCAGCCATCATCTTCATGATCACGTCCTTCGGCTTGGCAGTGACCACTTCCAGGAGAAGCTCCATCATGGAGAGCGTACCTCAGCCTCCGGCCCAATCGGCTCCAGCTGTTCCCCCGGCGTCTGCTCCGGCTACGGCACCCGCAGCGCCTGCACCCGCAGCGCCAGCCCAGAAGTAGGCGCAATCAAGGTCACGATCGTGAATGTCGATGAGGGGTAGGCTTTGCCTACCCTCTTTTTTTCGATATGAAGCCCGGCCACATCGAAAACCTTCTTTTCCCGCAGCGGTCCGAGAGGAGCAGCACCGTGCACGGCCACTGTCCTTCTTCTCCTCTTTGCCCTCCACTGCGTCCTCTGCGCTCCGGTGCCCTGCTTTCCGTTGTTGTCCTCTTCCTGCTCCTCCCTGCCTGCGGACCGAAGGCCGAGCGCAACCCGAACACCTTCGTGACCGCCTCCATCGGCGATGCGCGTCGCCTGAACCCGCTGCTCGCGAACGATTCCGCATCTGCTACGATCAACGATCAGGTCTTCAACGGCCTGGTGAAGTACGACAAGGACATCAAGCTCGTCGGCGACCTTGCGGAGCGCTGGGACGTTTCAGCCGACGGGAAGACCATCACCTTCCACCTCCGGAAGGGCGTCATCTGGCACGACGGCGTTGAGTTCACGGCCGAGGACTGCCTCTTCACGTACCAGAAACTGATGGACCCCAAGGTGGCGACGCCCTATGGCAGCTCATACATGGATGTGAAGAAGGCAGAGGTACTGGACCGGTATACGTTCCGTGTCCTGTACAAGGAGCCCTTCTCGCCTGCGCTCGAGAGCTGGAGCATGGGCGTGATCCCCAAGCACCTGCTCGACGGCAAGGACCTGAACACGGACGCGTTCAACCGCAATCCCGTCGGCACCGGGCCCTACAAGATGAAGGAGTGGATCGCAGGCCAGAAGATCGTCCTCGAAGCGAACGACAGGTATTTCGAGGGGCGGCCGAACATCGACCAGTACATCTACCGAATCATCCCCGACTCCTCGACCATGTTCCAGGAGCTCCTTTCCGGCGGCGTGGACATGATGGGCCTGAATCCCCTCCAGTACCTCAGGAAGAGCGAAACCCGGCGCATCCGCGACAACTACCGCAAGTTCCGCTATCCGGCCAACGCTTACACCTATCTCGGCTATAACCTCACGAGCCCCCTCTTCTCGGACCCTGAAGTGCGCCGCGCCCTCGCCTACGCCATCGATCGCCAAAGCATCATCGACGGCGTGCTCCTGGGCATCGGCCGACCCTGCACCGGCCCCTTCTCGTACGTTTCCTGGGCCTACAACCCGAAGGTCAAGCCCTATCCCTACGATCCGGACCGGGCGAAGGAGATGCTCGCCGAGGCAGGCTGGAAGGGCCGGAACGCCGACGGCATCCTGGAAAAGAACGGACGGCCTTTCCACTTCACGATCCTCACGAACCAGGGGAACGGGGAGCGCATCCATGCCGCGGAGATCATCCAGCAGAACCTTAAGAAGGTCGGCATTGACGTCAAGATCCGCGTTATGGAGTGGCAGGCCTTCCTGGAACAGATCGACAAGCGCACCTTTGACGCGATCATCCTCGGCTGGAGCATGGGCCGCGATCCCGACCTCTACGACATCTGGCACTCCAGCAAAACGAAGAAAGGCGAGTACAACTTCATCGGATACAAAAACCCCGAGGTGGACCGGCTCCTCGTCGAAGGACGAAGGACCTTTGACATCGAGAAGCGAAAAAAGGTCTACTACCGCATCCACGAGATCCTGGCCTATGAGCAGCCGTATGCATTCCTGTATGTTCCTGATGCCACACCCATCGTTCACAAGCGATTCAAGGGAATCGAGGTCGCACCGCTCGGCATCATGTACAACTTCAACAAGTGGTACGTGCCGAAGAATAAGATAGACTGGTAAAGGATTTTCACCACAGAGATACGGAGAAAAGAACAGAACGAAGACAAGATAGGATGAGAAAGCAGGCTTTCTTTGCATTCATGAATGACCCAGCCGCTTTTCTCCGTGCCTCAGTGCCTCCGTGGCAGATTGCTTCTATGTCCATCATCACCGTCATCAACCTGACCAAGAAGTTCAAGTCCCTGACCGCCGTCGATAATATCTCCTTCTCCATCGACGAAGGCGAGGTCTTCGGCTTCCTGGGCCCCAACGGGGCGGGCAAGACCACGACCATCAACATCCTCTGCACGCTCCTCTCCCCCACGAGCGGAGGAGCGTCCATTGCGGGATACGACTGCGTGAAGAGCCCCGACCAGGTCCGCTCTGCCATAGGTATCATATTCCAGGACACGACGCTCGACACGGGCCTTACGGCCTACGAGAACCTCAAGTTCCATGCCTATCTCTACAATCTCGACAGGAAATTGACCGAAAGGCGCATTGACGAGGTGCTCGGCGTAGTGGAGTTAACTGGCCGGAAGAACGACCCCATCAAGAACTTCTCCGGCGGCATGAAGCGCAGGCTCGAGATCGCCCGCGGCCTCCTGCACTATCCCCGTGTCCTCTTCCTCGATGAGCCCACCCTGGGCCTCGACCCCCAGACCCGGAACACCATCTGGGAGTTCATCAACACGCTGCGGGCGCGGGAGAAGATCACCGTCTTCATGACCACGCACTATATGGAGGAGGCGGAGAACTGCGGCCGCATCGCCATCATCGACCACGGGAAGATCATCGCGCTGGACACGCCTTCGAAGCTGAAGGATATGGTGCATGGGGACACGATCCATCTCGTGACCGAGGACAATGAACGGGCCTGCGCCGATATCGCACAGATCTTCGGGATCGACTGCCATACCGAGGACGGAGGCCTTTTCATCGAGACCGAACACGGTGAGGAGTTCATCCCAAAGCTCATTCACAGCCTCCCGGTCAAGGTGAAGTCCGTGAGCCTCCGGAAACCGACGCTGAACGACGTGTTCCTGAAGCTCACGGGCCGCACCATCCGCGACGACGTCCTGACCGATGACAAGGAGATC
>JBAIYC010000478.1:0-7545 GCA_037916085.1 Nitrospirota bacterium
GCGCTGGACCAGGCGCTGGAGCTGGTCGAATCAGCGCAGGATGCCTGGACCGCAGGGGAGCGAGACAAGGCCATCGAGGCGCTCGACCAGGCCTATGCCGCCCTGCTTCGCGCTCCCGCCGACGGCGGCGACAAGGAGGTCCAGCAGCAGAAGGAGGACCTCCGGTTCCTCATCTCCAAGCG
Organism: Nitrospirota bacterium; assembly: GCA_037916085.1. GTDB lineage: Bacteria > Nitrospirota > UBA9217 > UBA9217 > UBA9217 > JAKAHZ01. The sequence continues at coordinate 183 of JBAIYC010000478.1, forward strand.
GCTCATGGAGATCTACGCGTCGCGGTTTACCACGGCCAAGGGGACGCACAAGGAGATCCCACTCACGGTGAACGAGCACGTCCAGCGCGAGATCACTCTTTTCCAGACCCAGGAGCGGGACTTCTTCCTCGAATCCTACCGCCGTTCGGGTAAATACCGGGAATCGATGGTGAAGGCGCTCCGGGAGGCCGGGCTTCCCGAGGACCTCGCTTGGCTGCCGCTCATTGAGAGCGGATACAAGGTGCGCGCCCTGTCGCGCGCACGGGCGCTGGGATTGTGGCAGTTCATTCCCTCCACAGGGTACAAGTACGGCCTCAAGCGGAACGACTGGATAGACGAACGCCTCGACCCCGAAAAATCGACGGCCGCCGCCATCGACTACCTGAAGGAACTCCACCAGATGTTCGGCGACTGGGCGACGGTCCTCGCCGCCTACAACTGCGGCGAAGGAGCCGTGCTCCGAGCCATCCGCGGCCAGAAGATCGACTACCTCGACAACTTCTGGGACCTCTACGAGAGGCTGCCCCGCGAGACGGCGCGCTACTATCCGCGCTTCCTGGCCACCCTGGCCATCGTGAAGGACCCCGCGAAGTACGGCTTCACGCTGTCCGAACTGGACCAGCCGGTCTCCTTCGAAACCGTTTCTTTCGAGAAGCCGGTGCAGCTCTCGAAGCTTGCCGACCGGATCGGCTGTGACGCCGATGACCTTTCCGATCTGAACCCGGAGCTCCGCCACCAGGCCACACCGCCGACCTCCTATACCCTCCGGGTCCCGTCAGGAAAGGCCCAGACGACCCTGGCCGTCGTCGACAGCCTGCCGAAGTACGCTCCCCCGAGGCCAACCTACGTGGTCCACCGCGTGCGGCGCGGCGAGACCCTCTACACCATTGCCATGCACTACCGGACGAGTGTGGGCCGCATCATGGAGGCGAACAACATCCGCAGCGGCCGCAAGCTCAGGATCGGGCAGAAGCTCAAGATCCCGGTTACGAAGGTGTAGCAGTCTTCCCTCCCGTGCTCCCTGTCCGGAGGCGATGACCGTCGATGAACAAGGACCTGCGTCTCAAGCGCATTGCCGGAGATATCGCGCGATGCCGCCTCTGTAAGAAGGACTGCACCGGCCTGCCGGTCCCCGGCGAGGGAAACGCCGATGCGCGGATCGTGTTCTGCGGGGAGGCCCCGGGTCGTGAAGAGGCGAAGACCGGCCGGCCTTTCATCGGCAGGTCGGGGAAGCTGCTCCGCCAGGCGATCAGGGACATGGGACTGGACGAGTCGGAGGTCTTCATTACGAGCCCCGTCCATTACCTTCCGCTCCGGGGAACTCCGTCAAGGACGATGATCCTGCACGGGCGAGAGCATCTCTTCCGGCAGCTCGATATCATCCAGCCCGAGATCATCGTCCTGCTGGGGAACACCGCCTGTCAGGCCCTGCTCGACGCGAAGGTGGAGATCACGAAGCATCACGGCACTGCCGTGGAAAAGGACGGCAGGACCTTCTTCATCACGTTCCATCCCGCCTACGCCCTCCGCTTTCCCGAGGGAAAGCGACAGCTCCTCCGTGACTTCACGAAACTGAAAAAGCTCCTGTCCTGATCCCGTTCGTGTTTTTCGAACACGGCGGACAGGGTCGCCCGCCCATGGTGATCGGGACGTTGTGCTGGAGTCGTTCTGACAGGGCATCGGGAGACGGTGGATGACCATACAGTGGTCAGAAGATCTGAGCTCGGGGGTCGCCGACATCGATGCACAGCACAAGGAGCTGATCTTGCGGATCAATACGCTCCTGGAAGCCTGCGAAAAACAGAAGGGCATCGCCGAGATCGGGCGGTACATGGCGTTCCTGATGGAATACGTGGCATATCATTTCGCCGCCGAGGAACGGGAAATGAGCACGTACGGCTATCCCGGTTTCAAACGCCACGAGGAGGAGCACGAGCGGTTCAAGAGGGAGATCAACGCCCTGAATAACGAGATCCGCGCGACCGGCCCCCGTATGACCCTCGTCCAGACGACCCTTTGGGCCTCGTCGGAGTGGTTCATCCGGCACGTGAAGGGCACGGACCGCGAGATGGCGCAGTTCCTGAAGCAGGTGCGGGGGAAGTGAGCGGATCGAGGAAAGAACGAAGAAAGTATAAGGGCGGGAACGATCCCGCCCTTTATTGTTATGGTGATCAGCGTGAAGCGTCTTGTCGGTTTCTAGACGGGCAACAAAGAAAGCAGCCGGATCTAGGCCGGGCAGATGAAACCGGATCCTACTTTGCCCTCTCTTTCACGATCTCTTTCGCGCCCTGCCTGGCCCAAACCAGGAGTACAAAGAGTCCCAGGTTGATGAAACACGGCGTCATGTGGAACGCGAACGTAGCTGTTGAATTGTCGAAGAGCCTCGAGTAGAGGAGGCCAAGCCCGACCAGCAGGGAAGAGATCATGGCAACCATCACGAAGCCATCATACCTCACGGGATCGCGATATGTTTGAACAGCCCCGACCCCCAGCGCGATCAAAGCTCCACCCGACCAGCGGATCCAGCTCAAGCTTAGCGGCTCCGAAGCATGGGAGATAGCATAGACCATGCCGGGAACAAGAAGAAACGATACACCGTAGAACAGATAGGAAACAAAGAACAGTGCCATAACGAATTTCAGCTTCTCACTTCCGTTGTCCTCTGCCATAGTATTCTCCCCCCTTGGCGTGATCTCACTGTATTCTGCCGTTCAGATCCGCAAGCTGAAACATGCCACAAGCATTTCCGGTTCTCCCGCAGCAGTATTCTCCGATTTCTTTCCTCTTTGGTGGTCACATAGACAGATTGGCCTTCTTCGATTCATCGAGTACGTCCCGATGTCCGAGGCTGCGATAGAGGTAAGCCAGGCATACCAAAGGCATCATTCTTCGAGAGCTCGCCACCGTGGTCTTCCACGCATCGTTGCTGTTTCGATCTTCTCTAGCGCACGCACCTCACATACTCCAGAGAGGTCTTATCGAGGTCGGTCAGGTAGCTGTCATAGAAGTACACGACCTTGGCAGAGGTGCTGTAAGATGATGCCGAAGTGGAGGACCAGTAGTAGTAAGAGTGAGTGCTTGGGAATAGAGAGGTATTTATCGCAGGACCGTACGTTCCATCATCGGCGATCGAACTCAGTTCCTTGATGTTCGGCAAACGCCAGTCCGTGAACCCTCCAAGAGAGAGCCCCTCACAGTAGGACAGCGCCTGCTCCCACGTCTTCGTAGCGCCGTCATCCTGTTTCTGCCATATGAGATGAGTGGACCAATCAGTCACTGTCACGTCGTTGTTGTCGGTAAACCCGCCAGGTGCCGGTCCACCGCGTACACATCGGACGTAATTTGCAGAGGTCTTAGAGTTCCATGATACATTGCCGTTGAAGAAGTACACTGTCCATGCGCTGGAAGGCTGGGCCGCGTAGCTCGTTGACGACCAGTAGTTGGCGTACGGCTGAGCGGAGGGAAAATACACGGTGTTGATTGTCGGAGAGAACCTTCCATAATCAACGATGGTGATAAGCTCCATCCGTGTCGGCAGGCGCCATCCGGTCCCTGCCAGGGACAGGCCCGAGCAGTATGCGTTTGCCGCGTCCCACGTGCGCGCTGTTCCGTCGTCCTGTTTCTGCCATACCAGGGCGGTATTGTTGTCGGTGATCGTGCCGTTCCCGTTGTCCGCATATGACGGCGGATTGATGGTGTAGTCAGCGTCCTCGCCGAAGGTCGTGGTGTACGACATGGTCTGACCTGTGTCTGGGAGGCGGTAGGGATGGGCTGTTATGACAATGGGGTCCGGAACACTGTCCATGCTGCCGTCGTTTACGACAAGGCTCACAGTGTACGAACCGTCCAGATCGGGCGTAAATGAAGGAGTAGCCGACGTCGTGCTGGAAAGCGACGCAGTGCTTCCGCCCGGCATCGAGGTTAACGACCAGCGGTAGGTCAAATACGCTCCGATTCCCGTTGTGCTGCCGCTTCCGTCAAGGGTCACCTGCGATCCCGTTATTGCGGGCCGGTCAGGCCCCGCATTTGCGACAGGAGCAGGCGGCGATGAAATAGTAACAACGTACGTTTCGGTCTTTACGACCTCCTGATTCCCCTCGCTGTCGACGGCAAAGAACTTCAAGACGGTCGTGCCGGCTCCGATCCGGATCCAGAACACGGGGCTTGGGCCGGATATGGTGTTCGGCGCTCCCTCTGCGGGGTCCGCACCGTCGAGCGAATAGGAAACAATCGCCTCTTCACTCGTAGAAAGCTTCACATACTGGACTTCACCGTAGGCGCCCCCGCCGGGGCTTGCGGTGGTGACCGGGGCCGTTGTGTCGGGCACCAACAAGGTCTTCCCGTTTCCTCCCTTGCAGGTGCAAAGAGCAACAAGCATGAAGAACGTCATGAACGCCGAGGCGATCTGTTTCAGAGCATTTTTCATCGTCGCATTGGTATTCATAGGGCGTCCTCGTCATTCGCATGGCATGCGCGATCGGTTCCGGCGAGCTGCCCATCTCTTTCTGGCCGTGGCCATTCCGCCCAGGAGCGCTGCCATCATGAAGAGCGCCGTTGCCGGATCCTGAATCACATAGACGGCCGGCGTCAGGGCCATGCGTACGGCGATCCTCGCGGTTTCATGCCGCGAAATGAAGTCGGCGATCGGAGGAGCGTACTGATGATAGAAGTCCGTGAGCGCCCTGCCGGCCCGGCTTGTCGTGAAGTATTTTTTGTGGAAATCGCTCAGGACCTTTACATGAGGATCGACGGAACTGCCGTAGGCTGCCGTGGCGATAAAACATCCATAGTAGTAATATCCGCTCCCATCGCCGCCACCTCCTCCGCTTCCGCCGCCGGTCGGATAACTGTCGAAGTTCGCAGTACAGATATGGTTGGCGTTCATGGCCACCGTCCCGCCGGAACAATCACCGCTCCATCCCGAGAAATATGATCCGCCGTCGGCCGCCGCGGTCAGCGCCACAACGGTGCCGTAAGAAAACCGCGCCTGGCAGTTCGGTCCGCAATTAATGCCTTCGGGAGAGGATGTAACCGTTCCCATGCCGGTCCCTCCCTTGTTCACGGTAAGGGTCATCGGCCCGCCGAGTTCGCTTACGGAGTTGCCGGTCGAGTTCGTTACATAGGCACGTTTGCCGTCAGGGCTCATGGCGATACCGAGCGGTCGTGACCCCACGGTGATCGTGCCAACGACCTGGTCGGACGCGGTGCTGATGACGCTCACCGTGCCGCTCCCGCTGTTCGCAACATAGACGTGGGAGCCATCCGGGCTCATGGCGAGCCCCTCCGGCGCGACGCCGACGGGCTTTATCGTCATCTGGTTCGTCGTGGTGTCATAGACGCTGACGGTGTTGTCGAGCTCGTTCGAAACGTAGATCTTCTGGCCGTTGGGCGTCACGGCGATTCCTACGGGGCGCGAACCGACCGGGATGGCGTCGGTGACGCTGTTGCTGAAGGGATCGAATACTTCGATCTCGTTGAGGCCGGAGAAGGCGATGTATGCATGCGTTCCGTCAGGACTCGGGGCGATTCCCAGCGGCATGCTTCCCGTGCCGAGAGAAAAGCTTGCTATCACGCTCTTGGTCGAGATATCGAGGACCGTGGCGGCGCCTCCGTCATGATTGTCCGAAACATAGAGCAGCCTCCCGTCCGGACTTATGGCAAGGCCCTGGGGGTTCACCTGCGAGCCGCCTCCCGCATTCACGGGGATGGTGTCAAGGACGGTAAGTTTGGCTGCGTCCAGTACCTTGATGCCGTTCGACCCGTTGGCCGCGTAAACCCTTTTGCCGTCAGGGCTCGCGGCAACGCCCTGGACGGGGACGGAATAGTCCAGAATGGTCGTCGTGACCATGTAATTCGCTGCGGCGTTGATCATGCTGATGCTTCCGCCGGCCTTGTTCGCCACGTAGGCCTTCCTGCCGTCAGGACTGAACGTCACACCTTCCGGGGAGGCCCCGACGTAAATGGTGGAGCTGGCAAACGGGCTTGGAAAGGTGACGTTCGTCGCAAAGGGCCGGGGACTGATAGCGGTACCCCTGAGCGTGGTCAGGTAAACCGGTCCCGAAGTCGCGCCGTAAGGCACTCTTGTTACGACCGTGTTTGCGGAAGCGGCAAGGGTCCCTGTCGCTGGGATGGCATTAAAATCGAGGGCATTGTCCGTTGCTGCAGGACCGAACCCCGTTCCCACGATCGTCACGATGGCTCCCGGCAATCCTCCGGACGGATTCACAAAGGAGACACGGGGGCCGCCCGGCTTGGCGATCTGGATCCCGGAGAACACGCCGCCGGCGCCGGTCGCGGGCTGGGTCCACACGCCGCTCGTGCTCCTCTCGAGGAGATTGAGCGCGGTCATGGTCCACTCGTTTTGCAGGCATGGTGTACGGCTGAGCGTCCCGGATACAACGTTATTCGTCCCTTGTGATCCCTGAGCGCTGCCGTCCATGCAATCGACATCGCCGATCAGAGTGCCGGACCCCGTAATGCCGGATGTCGATTGGGTTATCTCCGCTTCCCAGTTGCCACTGACCTGCCCGGCAACGGGATCGATTCCCGACCAGGTTCCCGCCCACGCTCCGGATATGTCGATGGGCGGGGGAGCGGGTGTCGGCTGCACCTCTGTATCGGAACTCTTGTTGCTACATCCCGAGGCCGAAATGATGAAAGCCAGGATACTACTGATGAAGAGGGTATGAACGACCTTTCCACCGATCTTGGTGAAGCGTGTGCCCGGGGAAGGTCCAATAGGGCATCTAATGCTCGTTGGAGAAGAGCCATCAAGATCCACCATGGGAGCCTCCGTACGCGACCGGGACAGCGATATTCGATGTGTGAATGACGCAGAGCTGATAACACGAGATGTTGTCATTCGGAGCGGTAGTAGAAAGACCGCCAAGATAAAGTAAAGAATATCCTTACTTTCGTTGATGGGATGCATGTATTTTATACCAATGGACAATTGCATCAAGAAATTAAATGGGTGATTTTTGGGGGATAGAAAAAAAGTAACGGGACATTTGTCACATTTGGACTTTGACAAATACAAGATGAGAGGCATTACCGTTGAAAGACGGAAAACACATGAAGGAACTGGAGCAGCGCGGCCACTCATTCTGCCGCTACGCGGACGACTGCAACGTGTATGTACGCAGCCGGAAGGCGGGCGAACGGGTGATGGCGCTGTTGCGGCGCTGCTACGCGAAACTGCGGCTTACGGTCAACGAAGCCAAGAGCGCGGTCGCGAGCATCGCAGGTCGCAAGTTTCTGGGCTACGGTTTCTGGTTTGCCAAGGACGGGGTAAAGCGCAAGATTGCCACCAAAGCGCTGGCGACGTTCAAGGAGCGGGTACGGCAACTGACCCGACGCTCGG
>JBAIYC010000479.1:0-2317 GCA_037916085.1 Nitrospirota bacterium
CTCTTTGTCGGGAGCTCTCCGTATGCATAGTCCCGGGGCATGACGATGAACCTGGTATCGTATTTCAGACACTGCGTCCCTATGCCTGCGCTCTCCTGGGTGATGACATACTTCGCGCTCAGGATCAGTTCATCGATCTTGTCCGGCATGCAAAAATCGAATATCTCCATATGTTTCGAACTGAACTTTGTGTGCCCTGCCTGGACGACGACCTTCTCTTGTATGACCCCCTTCTTCACCAGGTCTTCGACACCTTCGATCAGTCTCGTGAATGGTTCCTCTCTGGTACCGAGCGTCACAAAAACATAGGGCGAGCCATCGCACTTCTGCCGGGTTGCCTGCTGTTTGAATATGGGGCCGATGTGGATCGCTTTCTTATTGTCCGGATCTTTCCACTGCGTATAGATGCTGTTCTTCAACTTGAGCAGGAACGTCCCGAATTTGGAATGGCCCCGCACACGAGAGAAGGTGTCAATGTATAGGAACTTCGTCCTGAGCGCCTGAGACACCAGGAAAGGAACGAATGCCGTCCTGCCCGACCCCGTAGAGAGTACGTGTGTCGGCCTTTCCTTCATGAAGGTCTTCAGAACGGGCACAATCTGGAGCGCATAGCTCCAGGGCTTCTTGAAGTGGGCAAGACCTACATAGTACACCCTCTCATTCTTCAGCTGACTCTCCGTTTGTCTGTTTCTGTTCGTTATCCAGAAATGATCATACCTGTCGTAAAAGTCGGACAGATTGGTCATCTGCTCGAAATGCCCTCCTTTGGTGCACACGAGGGCTATCTTTATTCTTTTATTGTTCGTCATAGCTTTGCCGTCTTGCCCCGTCGTCGATGTATTCACTGTACGTTCCCTTTTACCGGACGCTCGCTGTTTCGAGGATCTCCACGACTTTTCTGGCGTGGTCAATACCGGTGAGGCAGGCCGTCCCATTCTGGATGCAGTCGACAAAGTGGTCGATCTCCACCTTTAATGGTTCCTTGTAATCTATCTTGGGCAGGAGAACATCTCCAGACCGGTGGTTAAAGGCGGGCGATTGACGACCGGTCCCCGACGGCTCCTTCCGATCTATCCCCTTGTCGTAGATGGCGATCTTGTCGTCCGCCATGTCGTCGTACACCACCATTTTCTTGGACCCCACGGCGACCATCGAGCGGACCTTCAGGGGGTCAAGCCAGCTTACGTGGACGTGTGCCATGACTTTCCCCGGGTACATGATGCTCATGAAGACCACGTCATCGATATTCTCCTGAATGAAATCGGCGCCGCTTCTGACGACGGAGAGCGGCTTCGGGTCTCCAAGCCAGTACTGGATCACGCTAATGTCGTGAGGGGCCAGATTCCACAGGGAATCGACATCCGAACGGATCTTCCCGAGATTCAGCCTCTGGCTGTAGATATAGCGGACATCGCCAAGCTCCCCTGAATCGATCATTTTCTTTACGTACCTTACGGCGCTGTTGAACAGAAACGTGTGTCCAACCATGGCGATGCGGTTCTTCTCCGCCGCGAGCCTGCCGATCTCGTCCACTTCTGCCATGCTCCGGGCCATCGGCTTTTCCACCAGTATGTGTTTCCCCGCGGAAAGCGCTCGCATGGCCAGGTCAAAGTGGGTCGCCACCGGCGTTGCAATGACAACCGCCTCAATCCGGGGGTCGCCCAGTACGTCGTCGACGTTCTCGGAAACCTTCACCCCGGGATAAAGACCGCTGACATAGTCTCTCCGTTCCGACGAAAGATCCACGACTGTCGACACCTTGCATTTCTTGTTCGAGACCAGGTTTCTGAGAAGATTCGGTCCCCAGTATCCGACGCCGATCTGTGCAACCTGCAACATTGAATACCTCCTAGAGACTATCGTTCATTTCCGATGACAATGTCCTGCAAATCCTCGATTGAGTCAAGCGCCTCGTCCTTTTGGACGCGCGCCTGTATGAGTGGAGAAACATGGATGGCGGCAACCGCATCGAGCGGGTCGCAGTCTGTCGTGTCTGAGGGAGAAAAGGGATAACGATGACGCACGCTTGCAAGAACGGCAGGTACGGCAGAACACTCTTGCTTACCAACCGAACCGCTCTTCATTGTGATTCTTCCGCTGCGGCGCCGCCCAGTACTCGGGACGCTGCTTCTAAACGACGCCGGCGAGCGGGTCAGCGGAATAGTCACTCAGTTCGGCTTCGTCCCCTGGGGCATGATAGCAGCGGACAGATAGTTCGCCGTGATGATATAGTCATCGACGTAATCCTGCTTGCCGTCCCTGTTCATATCCCGTCCGGCCGCTGCGGCCTTGCCGCGCACGCTTATATAGCGATCCA
>JBAIYC010000480.1:0-4705 GCA_037916085.1 Nitrospirota bacterium
TCGAAGCCTATATCGCCTCTTCACGTGCTACAATTCCTCCATACCCCAAAAATACCCTATCGCTTTCCTTGCATATCCTTCTTTTGCATGATATCCTTTCTTGGTAGGCGATCATCTTTGACGACTCTTAACGGCAATTGACACGACAAGGCTCCCCGAACTTACCCTTGGAGTCGGTTCACTGATTCCAAGGGTTTTTTTTGAGATGGGAGGCTTGGCGGGAACACCTTTTGAGGAAAACGGACGCTATACCGTATTCTGACTTCCCTGTCTTCTGGCCCTTGAGATCCCGGTGTGAGGTTGTCGAAATCCCGGCTGAAGGCATCTTCCCGCTGCTGTAATAATATATGTGTTATCATCAGTCTGATGAGACGGCGGGTTCATCCGGGATCTCGCAGATGATCCGTTTTGCAATGATGCTGTACTTTCTGTTTCTTGGTCCTTGTGCATCGGTAATTTCACAAAAAATCTTAATGTTTCACAGGTTGCGCCATCGAAATAGTGCCAGCCTCCCTTTAGTTTGGACAGCTAGTGTGGGGGGCTTCTTAAAGTGGAATAAGATGTGGCTAAGAAGTATACAAAATGACGGTTTTCCAAGTCGCTACTGTATCCGGAGGAAACGCTGTGAATATGCAAATAAGTTGCATGTATTCAATAGGTTAAGTAGACTGTATCCTCACTGGATCTTATTGCTGCGGAATATTGTTTCCTTTGGAACCATAACCGGTCATTATGAACGCTAACATACGTGTAACAAACTGAAATTACTAAGCTATTTCGCTAGGCACAGTACTTGCTTGGGGAGGTGGCATGGATACCTTCCCTAAGAACATTCTGATCGTAGATGAACACCGGTTCTCGCGAGTATGTTCGGCCATTCTTGAGATGGGCGGATATGGGACCGAGATGATATCGCAGAGAAGCGAGTTGCCTGCAAAGCTCAACAAGGATTCCGTAGGCCTTGTCGTCACGAGCTACCCTTACGGGGAGGCCTTTCTCGACGAAATAAAGAAAAGCGACATCCCGACCATCATCCTCTCCGACAACATTGACGGGAACCTGATGAACATCCTGAATGACTACCGGAATTCCTACTGCATGATAAAGCCGCTTGACTATGACAAGTTCAGACAGCTTGTGAAGAAGGTCATCTGCGGAGACGGGATTCCTGAAAGAGGATACGAAAATGCATAGAAGGGGAACGGTCGCGGCGCCTGCCCGGGCGTTCTTGGGCAACGGCGATGGTCTTGTCGAGGTACCTGCCGCCACTGGCAGGCCTGCTGGTTTTCTTAACATCAATACGCGTCGTTCTCTTCGGGAGGCCGGGAAGATGAATATTGCAAGGGGAGTGCTGATTTCGTTCTTAATGCTGGTTCTCGCGGCACAGACCGTTCGCGGAGGCGAATATGTTATTGGCGAAGGGGACACCATTTCCGTCTCTGTTTGGGGGGAGAAGGATCTGAGCCTCTCGGTAAAAGTGCGGCCTGACGGCAACATCACGCTGCCTGCGGTGGGTGAGGTTGAGGCGGCCAATATGACGGCGAAGGCCCTGCAAGCGGAACTTACACGGAAGCTCAAGGGCATCGTGAAGAACCCCATCGTGACCGTGTCCGTGACGGAAGGCACGAACAACAAGGTCTATATCTTCGGCGGCGGCGTCAAGGCTGGCGTTTACGCCGTGAACCAGAGAACGACCCTGCTGCAGCTCCTCTGTCAGATGGAGGACGCGAAGAAGGCCGATCTGAGGCGTGCCTATGTGCAGCGGGACGGAAAAAAGATCAAGACGGATTTCTCCAAGCTCTTCATCCAGGGGGATACGGCTGAGGACATCGTCATCGAGCCGAAGGATGTCATATTCATACCAAGGGCAAGCTCGGACAACATATACGTGATGGGTGCCGTGACCACGCCGAAGTCCGTCGAGTTCCGCGAAGGACTCACCGTCATGGAGGCTATTCTCGAGGCAGGCGGAATGACGAAATTCGCGAACCAGAACGAGGTCATCGTGTATCGGAAGACCGAGGATCAGCGGACGGTGGCCGTTCCCATCAAGGTGAAGAAGCTGGTGAATAACGGCGACCTGAATCAAAATATCAAGTTGAAACCCGGCGACTATGTCGTCGTGCAGGAAAGCATGTTCTAGGAGGGATGCGTTCGTTTATCAGGAGCGCGACCGGGCAGGGCATGGCCGCATGGCCAGCGCTGCGGACCGCGGGCCTGATAATCGGACGACCCGGCGGGAGGGGAAGGTAGTATGGAAGAAGCGGCAGAAATTGATGTCCGGAGATATCTCCGACTGATCTACAAGAAACGGGTCCTCTTTGCGCTGGTCGCGAGCGTGGTCACGACGCTCATCATCGTGGGCGGCTATATGATGCCCAAGAAGTACGAGGCGAAATCGATCATCTTCATCGAGCGGACCTTTCTGAACGATCTGATCAAGAACGTGACCATGGCGCCGGCGTTCGACGACAAGATCAGGGCCCTGTCGGTCATCATGAAGAGCCGGAGCATGCTTATCAAGGTCCTGCAGGATGTTGACATCGATGTCACCAGGATGAGCCCGGAGCAGGCCGAGATCGTGCTCAAGCGATATCAGGACAAGACCGACATCAAGGTTGATTTCAACAGGGCGCCTGACCTTTTTATCGTGTCGTTCTCCGGCAGCGATCCGAAGCTGGCGAGCAATTATGTGAACGCCCTGGTCCGCAGGTACATCGAGGAGAACCTCACCGTGAAGCGGGAGGAGGCATCCGGCGCGAACAGGTTCCTCAACGAGCAGCTCGCCTCTTACAAGAGCAAGCTGGACCGGATAGAGGCGCAGATCAGTCATGCCAAGAGGAGCGGACGCGTCGCGATCCCGCCGGATGAGCGGCTTTTGCAGATGCATAGGCGGTTGGATGCCCTGCTTTCGCAGTACACGGAGAACCATCCCGACGTGATAAAGCTGAAGGCGGAGATCGAGCAGCTTGAGGACGAGATGCCCGCCCGAAAGAAGAATGCAACGACAGCGCAGAACACGGTCTCCGCGACAAATGACGACTCGCGGACAGCGGACGTCGCCACTATGACAAAAGGAAGTCTTGCGGACCTCGAGCGGGAGCGGGAGACGACCAAGAAGGTCTACGAAGATCTCCTGGCGACGCGTGGAAAATCCGAGGTGTCGACACAAGCGGAAGTGCAGTCCAAAGCCGGAGCGTTCCGGGTGCTCGATGCGGCGATCGTTCCGACGAAACCCGTGAGTCCCAGGATGGGTATAGTGGTCCTGCTGGGGATCCTGGGCGGGATCGCGGCCGGCGTCGGCGTCATCATGGCTCTGGACCTGATGGATAGTTCCGTGCGGTCGGTCGACACGGCGAAGAAGCTCGGAGTGCCCATTCTGGCGGTCATTCCAACGATCCAGACGCATGCGGAAACGGCGCGGGTTAGGAAGAAGGACCGCCTGCTCTATGGGGCGGTCGGCGTCTATCTGACCATGGTCCTGGCGGTCGCCGCGATGGAAGCCCTGAACCTTCCGTATGTGGACAATATGTTCAAGGCGACCAAGTCGCAAATCAAGCATGTTGCGAAGAAGATCTCCACCCGATTTTAAGGAGTCTGAATGAGCAGAATCGAGAAGGCATTGGAAAAGGCTTCGCAGATGCGGAATCAAGTTGCCCGGCAGCAGGAACCGACGCAACTTCTCCGGCAGCACGAGCCGACACAACAGAGGAGGGAAGCGTTGTCGACTGCCAAGGCCACGCCGGTCGACAATCCATACCTCGTGGTATACACCGATCCTTCGTCTCCAGCTGCCGAAGAGTATAAGAAACTGAAGTCGGCGGTCATCAGGCTGACGAAGGATGCTCCGCAGAGGAATCTGATACTCGTGACGAGCGCAGTCGGTGGCGAAGGCAAGAGCATGACGTCGGCGAACCTCGCGCTCTCCATGTCCCAGGAGTATGACCATTCCGTCATGCTCATAGATGCGGACCTGCGGAGACCGTCGCTTCACCGGCTGTTCCAGGTGCCGACGGGAGGCGGTCTGTCGGATTGCGTCGCCGAAGGCCGCGATATCGGACCCTTGCTCGTCAAGGTGGGCAACGGGAACCTGTCGTTCCTGCCGGCGGGAAAGAAGACGGAGAATCCTGTCGAACTCTTATCCTCGCATCGCATGCAACAGGCGCTCTTGGACATGAAATACCGCTATGCCGACAGATACATCATCATTGACACGCCGCCGGCGCTTCTTTTTGCAGAAACGAAGGCGCTGACCGCCGTTGCTGACGGCATCATCTTTGTCATCAAGGAAGGCCTGGCTCCGCTGAAGTACGTCTCCGATGCCCTGGGCATGCTGGAGCGCGAGAAGGTCCTTGGAATCGTGTACAACGCGATCGAGTCGGACGAGAGGATCGGCCACGCGCATTATCACGCCTATTACCGGGATTACCGGAGGTGACGGACAAGGAGCCTGCGAGGAAAGCGGACTGACGACGGAGAGCGCCTGCTGAAGATCGACCACGATGCAGCGGGACGAAAAAGGCGGGAGCGATGCCGGTACGGAACGGCCAGTTGAGTGAGCCGGGACGCGCGGCGGGGGAACAATATGTACGAGAGCTATTTCGGATTGAAGAAGAAGCCCTTCGAGCTTGTGCCGAACCCGGATTTTCTGTACCTGGGCGCCACGCAGAAGAAGGCCTTGACCTATTTGACCTACGCGGTCCAG
>JBAIYC010000481.1:0-5533 GCA_037916085.1 Nitrospirota bacterium
CGCCCGCGCCTGTGGTTGGCCGCCAATTACACGTATTATTCCGGCGGGGAGACCACGCTCAACGGCACGCCGCAGCATGACCGGCAGGACAACAGCCGCGGCGGATTCACGCTCTCGTTTCCGGTGAAGCGTGATCAATCCGTCAAGCTCACCTGGGCCCGGGGTGTCTCGACCCGCATCGGCTCGAATTTCGATACGATGGGCATGGCCTGGCAATGGGCCTGGTTCTGAGCGGCGCCGAACTGACAAGAGCACAAGAGAATGACCGCTCCTTCCTCTTTCCTTTATGCTATAGTAGGATACATACGGTCCTGCTTCATCCAAGTTCGTAATTTTCCCGAATCGACGCGTGCGTTCCTGTTTCCCTGTGACGAAACAACAGGCACCGGTATTTCCTGCGGATGCTCGTAGAGAGTAGAACATTACCCCGAAAGGAGGAAAGGCGATGAAGATGAGAGGGTTGGTCAGTATGGGCTGGTTGGCTGCATGTTTGTGCACGGGTCTTCTTGTCGTTGGATGCGCATCCTATTACAGGGTCAAGGACGTGCAATCGGGGAAGGAGTATTACACGGAGAAGATCGATTCTGAAAGGGGGGGCGCAGTAAGACTGAAGGATGCCCGCACCGGCAGCATCGTGACGCTGCAGAGCTCTGAAGTTAAGGAGATCAGCAGCGAAGCATACCAGGCAGGCCTTAAGGCTCCGGCAAGTAAACCCGATCCCGCCCCGGCAGCAGCGGCCCCTGCATCTCCCGCACCGACGGCGGCTCCTGCAGCTGCCCCGGCACCGGCAGCACCAGCTTCGGAGGCACCCGCACCACCGGCAGAAACAAAATAGCACTGTCGATCCGCATCACAAAGAGGGCCTGTCGGGCTATTATGTAGCAAGGTCCCGCTCCCATCCGGGAGCGGGACCTTGTGTTGCCTTCTTCTTTCTTGCGAATGGTGAACGGCACAGCGGCTCCAAAAGATCTGGCGTTCCGATGGTATTCGATAGAGCTGGCGAAAATGCGACCGAGGAGGAAAGGAAATGAAGGGACTTTTGTTCTGTATGGCGCTCTGCGCGGCTATCACCGCTGCAGGCTGCGCAACTCCGCTTGCCGTTGATCGTGACTACGACACGACCTATGATTTTTCCAGGCTCAGGACCTATGACTGGCTTCCATCACCGCCCGGCAACCAGATGGAAGAAATGACCGAGAAGCGCGTCGAAGGCTCGGTGAATAGCCAGCTGCAGGGAAAGGGATACAGCCGTTCCGCTGAAGCTCCTGATTTTCTCGTCTCCGTTGAGGGTATCAAGAAGACGGTGACCGGGGGCTCCGTGGGTGTCGGCGCATCCGTGTCCGTCCCGGTGGGCGGCCGCGGCTCGGTGAGTCTGGGAGGGGGAAGGAGCAAGCCCCGGGAGAAGCAGGAGGGCACGCTCAACCTGAACATGGTTGATGCTAAGACGAACAAGGTGATCTGGCAGGGAACGGCGACGGCTGCCATCCAGCCAAAGGCCTCTCCCGAGGAACAGCAGCAGCGCATCAATCAGGTCATCGCAGAGCTTCTCAAGCAGTTCCCGCCGGGAAAGGGGAAATAGCAACCGGGACCGGGCAGCACCGCGTCGGCACAGGACAGCTTTCGCGCTCTTGACCGGAGCGGCAGAGCGGAATTTGGGTCGACGGTGCCCCGGACTTCCCTACGTCGCCATCCGAGCGTTTCGGACGATGCCCTGCGGCAGGGATTCGGGGGCCGGGCTGATGACAACGTACTTCACGTTCCGCATCGGGATCATCAAGAGCTGGCCCTCGACCTCGGCCATGAACTTGTCCGATTCGAGACTTTTCTTCACCTGGCTGGCAAATATCTGCGGGTCCTTGCTGCCCTGTCTCGGCCAGGTGAGCCTGATGTTCGAATTGTCCGGGAAATAGAACGTCGCGTGGCGGAGCACTGGTTCCATAGGAGCCTCCTTCGATGAGTGATTTCGTTCTTTAGGATGGCGGAAGAACCGTCAGCAATCAAGCGCATGCGGCGAGCGCGGGGATGGCCGCCAGAAGGGGATCCTTCTCGCCGAGGGTCAGGGCGCGGACGGCGTTGGGGCCGACCGCTTCCCGGGCGTGATGTCATCGACGACCTGGAAGGGGACCTCCAAGGTCCGACGCATGATGCCCAGCAGGCCTTCACCGATGGCCGATGGCGGGAGGGGCGTCACTTTGGGGCGCTTGAAGGGGCCCTGGATGCGGAGCGGAACGGTGACGAGAGTGCCGCCCAGAATATCTCCCAGGAGGGGGATCTTCTTCACTACCCGGTCAATGGTCTTGAAAGGGGCCATCAGCACGGTGATGTCAAGCTGGTCGTTGACCAGGTCAATGCTGCCGTTCGCGGCAAGGTTCATGATCCGACTTTTGACCACGCCTTCCGAGACCCTGAACGTGCCGCTTTCCAGGTCGCCCCGAAGACCAAAGACGTCGTAGGGGATGCCGTTCTTCCTTGCTTCTTCGGCTTTATCGCCCAGAAGGTCGGCCGTTTTCTTGTACTTGAGGATGGGTACGACAAGGATGTCGTTATAGACCCTGCCGTTCTTCGCGGCGAAAGCGATCTTTCCGGAGAGCGAACGCAGGAGCGTCTCGTTGGGCCCCTGTCCGGCGATGCTGCCCGAGAGATCGAACTTCCCGGTGATCTTCTGGTCCTCGCCTGCCAGGCAGGTGAGCGTGGGGGCGAGGTCCTGCTCCGTTGCGGATGCGTTTAGCTGTACGTTGCTCGTTCCCCGGGAGACGACAACGGTCCCCGTGACTCCGATGCCACAGACCGATGTTTCACGCACGTCATAGCTTGTCCTGTCCTGACCCAGCGTGATCGTTCCACGCACCGGACGGAAAACGAAGCGCTTCGAGCGGAGCGCATCGACGTTGACCCGCAGCTCTCCCCGGACCGGGAACGTTTTCTTCGGACCGGCTTCTTCTTTCCCCCGCTGTTTCCCCTTGCCTTCCTGCTCTGCCTTCAAGTGGAAGAGCACGCCGAGGTCGTCCCAGACAATCTCCTGCGACGCCACGTCGAGGTCGAGGAAGAGGCCGTCCTCCCGCGCTGATATCCCGCCGGAAAGAACTCCCTTGGATCTTCCCAGCGTAACGGCGGCAGGGGACACCCTCACTTCCCGGTCCCGGACGTTGAGTGCCAGCCGGTCGATGGTGAAGGGGACAGCCTGCTCCCACGGTACGACGACCTGTTCCGCTTCGAGCACCCCCTCGGCAGTTGCGGCAGAAAGTTGGTCGAGCGGCAAGTGTACCTTGAGATCCCCCTTGATCCAGCCTGACGGGAAGAGATCATGGCCGAAGAGACCGCTCAGGGTCCGTGCGGTAAGATTGCCGTTGAAGGAGGCGTCCGCTATGCGGCCGCTCATGTTCAGGGTGAACGTTGCCAGCGACTCCTTGTCCTTCACCGCAAGGCGCTTCAAAAAGATGCCGCCGGAAGAGATCCGGACGTCGTACGTGATGGCCGGTCCGCCCGTGACCGTCGCGCGTCCTGTTGTCTGGAGTGCGCCGGGCTCCCAGCGGATGTGCGCGTTAGCAAGAGCGATGGGCGATCGCGGGGTCAGCAGGGGAGATAGGGAGGCGCTGTCCCGCAGCCACTGCAGAGCGTTTGGGCCTGCCGTTCCGCTGAGGCTTATGTCCGCCGCCGGGCGTTTCGAAAGATAGTCGTCTATCCGTCCGGACAGGGCAAGCGACAGATCGCCGACACGGACGTTCGCTCCTTCAAGGGTGAAGGTTCCGGGAAGCGCTTCGAACCGCGACACCGCCAGAACGATCGGGCCAAGCGGGACATCAGGAGAATCGATTGTGCCTTCTGCGCTTCCTGTTATGCGGAAGGCTGATTCGACTGCCGGCTTCGCCGGTCCCGTCCCTGTCGAATCCGAAAGGAACGTGACGCGGGCGCGCAGATCGCGGACCGCAAGGGTCTGCTGACCGGCCCGCCGCACGGCGATCCTGCCCCCGTCTATGCCGATGGCGATGTCCGGCATGTTTTTCGCGGCCACGCTCAGGATCGCTTCGGCGGTCGGTCCGGGAGGAGCCTGCGGTTTCGTAGTCGCCTTCCCGGTTGGTGGCCCCTCCGGCAAGGGGATTGTCACGACGGGGTTTTCGAGATGGACATCCTTGACCTGGATCTTTCCTCGGAGAAGGGGCAGGATCGCGGGATAGATGTCCACGGACTCAAGTGCTGCCGAAACCTTCCCGGGGATCTCGATCTTCGGCTGATGAACGACGATGCGCGGACGGGGCAGCACCGAGAGAGTGATGCGGTCATAGAGGAAGGTCCCACCCAGCTCCCGGGAGATCACGTTCTCGATCTTCGATCTGGCCTGTTCGGTGTTGACGAGCCGCGGCAGCAGGATGACGGCGGCCGAGAGCAGTGCCACCAGTGCAGCGCAGACGCCGGCGGTCCAATACAGTATCTTCTTTCGTCGTTCCATGCAAAAGGTCCTCTAAGCGCGCAAGCGGCGCTGCTCTTATCATTCTACCGGAGCAGCAGGCCGGTGGCAAGGAACGCTACCACAGCCCAGGCGATGGAGCAGCATGGTCTTCTCATGCCGAGACGATTTCACGGGATGCCCAGTTTTCTGAGAAAGTGTGCGACAAGCACTCCCGACAGCCAGACCATGCCGGTGATGCCGATGGTCGAGACGAGCGTGTAGAGTGCTTTCCGGGAGGGAGCGATATCCCTCGTCCTGATGGACAGGACATAGACCAGGATGCTGAAGCCGAAGCCGAAGAGAAAGGAAAGCGTCTCGATCATGGGGGAAGACCGCGAGCGCTATGCGGAAAAAGGCCTGTAGGAAACGGCCACGATCGTATATGCAGCGTCGCCTTTGGGCCGCTTCACGACGACCTCGTCGCCTTCGGCCTTCTTCATGAGCGCCCGTGCCATGGGGGAGTCCATGCTGATGTAACCGCGCTCGGGGTCGAACTCATCGGGTCCGACGATGCGGTACTCCGACCGGCATCCCTCCTCGTCCTCCAGCCTGACCCAGGCGCCGAAGAACACCCTGGCAGGGTCCGAGGGAGCGGCGTCTACGACGACAAGGTCCTCGAGACGGCCTTTCAGGAAGTGGATGCGGCTGTCGATCTCGCGAAGCTGCTTTTTGCGGTAGATATATTCTGCGTTCTCGGACCGGTCCCCCTCGGCGGCAGCTGCCGCGAGCGCGGCCGTCACCTCGGGCCGCTTCGCCTTCCAGAGCAGGGTGAACTCGTCCATGAGACGCTTCTTTCCTTCCGGCGTAATGTACTTGGAGCCCGGTTTCTGCGGTTGGCGGTATCTGGTCATCGCTTGCACTTCCCGGTGAGGGGATGGGATACTCTACCGATGTGCAGCGGATTTGTCAACGCTTCGGCGTTGTGGCGGGCGACAGCCGCGGCCAGATGTCGCGGAAAGACCGGGTGAGGTCCTCGACCGTGGTGAACAGGACCGTCCGAAGGCCCCGGGAGCCCGCCCGGGAGACGTGGCCGGGGTTGTCGTCGATGAAAAGGGCCGACGGCGGCGCGACACCCAGGGCCCTGCA
>JBAIYC010000482.1:0-5518 GCA_037916085.1 Nitrospirota bacterium
TGAAAGGGCGGGCGGGCCTGCCGGCGGCAGGTAGCCGCAGGCCGAGCTCCAGCAGCCTTGTGGTGTCCTGCGCCGTGGCGGACGCTTCGTCCAGCCGGTATGCGCCCAATCCTTCCGCGGCGAAGTAGAGCACATCTTTGACCGGGACATAGATCACGCCCAGGACCGGAGCGCTTCCACGGATGAGGGCGATGTTCACCGTGAACTCGCCGTTCCGTTTGATGAACTCCTTTGTCCCGTCCAGCGGGTCCACGAGCCAGAAGTGCTTCCATTCCTTCCGATGGGAATAGGGGATGCTGCTGCCTTCCTCGCTCAGGAACGGTATCCGTCCGGCCGCACCGGCAAGGAGCCGTCTGCTGATGATCTCATGGGACCGCTTGTCTGCGAGGGTCAGCGGGGACTTGTCGTCCTTCTTCTCGACGGCGAAATCGGAAGAGTAGACCTCGAGCACCGCCTTTCCCGCTTCAACCGCGGCTTCGACAGCGATGCCGAGCAGTTCCCTGAGATCGGGCGTTGTCTCCCTGTTGCCTGATGTCATGATTGTCCCCTTGTCATCATTGCGAAATGTTACAGGGGCAGGTTTGATGCCTGCCGCTACCGAGCCATGCTCTTCAGATACTCCTCCACCGCCCTCGCCCATACCTCGTAGCCCTTGTTGGCAAGATGCACGCCGTCTTCGGACAAGAGTCCGGGTAGAGGTCTGCCATTTTCATCGATAAAGCGGGAGAAGACATCGAGATAGTCCGCCCCGAGTTCGCCGGCGATCTTCGATAGCCGCCGGTTCGCATCCCTGATAAGGTCATTGCTGATCCAGGACATGTCCACGGGCAGCAGGCTCTGGACGACGATGCGGGCCCCCTTCCACCAGGTCGTGAAATTACGGACGATCTCGCGATAGGGCACGGCGATGTCGTGGCGCTCGTTCAGGACGTTGTTGATGCCGGTCATGAGGAAGACGACGTCCGGGGCCTTGACCAGCGAGCGGATCCTGTCCCGACGTTCGAGCAGTTCTTCGGCCATCTCGCCCGAGATGCCGAGGTTCAGCACCCGGCGGCCGGGGAACCTCC
Organism: Nitrospirota bacterium; assembly: GCA_037916085.1. Classification (GTDB taxonomy): domain Bacteria; phylum Nitrospirota; class UBA9217; order UBA9217; family UBA9217; genus JAKAHZ01. Next base: position 1,068 of record JBAIYC010000482.1, read on the forward strand.
GCTGCCAGTCGAACCATTCGGTCAGCGAGTCGCCGATGAAGACGATGTTCACTCCGTTCTCCCCCTGAGTGCAGCGAGCGCGCGGTCGTGGACCCGGCCGAGCATGAGCTGGGCCGTGACAGCGCCGATCAGTGCCATGAACATATCCCACTGTGTGTCCCAGGGATCTCCCTGAGTGCCGAGGAAGGCCTCGGCGCCCTGGCCCAGGACGACCGCCGACCACCATTCGATCAGCTCGTAGAACGCGCTGATGGCAAGACAGACGCAGGTGACGAGAAAGAGGAGCCAGCCTCCAGAACGAAGCGGTGTGCGCCGGAGAAGGATCTCGCGGCTGATCAGAGCAGGAACAAAGCCCTGGGCGAAATGGCCGATCCGGTCATAGTGGTTCCTTGCAAGGCCGAGGAGATCGCGGAACCAGTATCCTGCCGGCACCTCGGCATAGGTGTAATGTCCTCCGACCATGAGAATGACTGCGTGCACCGCGATCAAGCGGTAGAGCAGGGGCGTGAGCGGGAATGTCCGGTATGTCGCGGCCAGGACCGGCAGCGCTATGAAGATCGGCGTTACTTCGAGCATCCAGGTGAGCCGATCGCGCGGAGCAACGCCCGAAAGGACGAGCAGCGCGGAGGTGGCGGCGAGCAGGAACAGCGGTTCGTGTTCTTTCTTCATGGGAGGGGGGCGCGCTCTGCAGCGCAGCACCAGTGTAGCAAATTAGCGCAGAGAGTCAAGGAGCAAAGACGAGAATGTGCAGGGAAGGGGCAGGGGCCGGTCTCACACCCTTGTCTGGAGTTGCTCGTTCTTGCGTCACAGATGGGGCTTTTGTTGACACTGCCGGTCAGCCGTGCTACGGTATCTTCTGATGAGGCCGGTGTTCTTGCGGGTCATCATTCTCTGCGTAATTGCGGCAGGCATCACCAATCCCCCGGAAACGGGAGACGCCATGGACATGCCATCGTACCTTCGCTTCGTCGTCACCACGCTCTGCCGGGAGATCGGCGTCAGGAGCTACCGAGACCTGGACCGGCTTGAGCGGACCGTGCAGTTCGTGAGCGGAGAGTTCGCCGCCGCGGGCCTGACCGTCAGCACCCAGTCCTTCACCTACGACGCAAAGGTCTACCGGAACGTCATCGGGGAGATGAAAGGCAGAGCATCTCCGGAGAAAGTGCTGGTGATCGGGGCGCACTACGACACGGTAAGGACCACGGCTGGCGCCGATGACAACGCGAGCGGCATCGCCGGTCTTCTCGGCATCGCCCGTCTGCTCAGGGAGCGGGGGACTGACCGGACCGTCAGGTTCGTCGCCTTCGCGCTGGAGGAGCCGCCGGTCTATCGTACGCGGAACATGGGCAGCTACCACTATGCCGAGAGCCTGAAGAAGGGACAAGAGGACGTAGAAGGCATGATCTGTCTCGAGATGATCGGGTACTTCAGCGACCGGGAAGGTTCGCAGCGCTATCCGCTCCCCTTCATGAAACTCAAGTTTCCCGCGACCGGCAACTATATCTCGCTGGTGGGGAACACCCGCTCACGATCATTTACGCAGAGCATTGTCGGAGGTTTCCGTCAGACAACGGACCTGCCGGTCGTCACGCTGAACGCGCCGGCCATCGTGGTGGGCATCGATTTCTCGGACCACTGGTCATTCAACAAGTTCGGCATCCCCGCGTTGATGGTCACGGACACGGCCTTCTACCGAAACCCGAGCTACCACGCGCCCTCGGACCTTCCGGAGACGCTCGATTACGAGCGCATGGCAAAGGTGGCTGAGGGGCTGGCAGGAGCGGTCAGGGAGCGGGGAAGCCTGTGAGGCATGTTTCTGCGCGTCCGGGAGTGAAGAACGACTGCTGCGATGTCGCCTCTCGCACAGCGTGGCAGTCAGAACTCCGCAATTGACTTCACCGGCGTGCCATTGTATTCTTTTCCCATCAGTTGCCAGCCTGCCGTTCCATGTCGATCCGCGAGGTCACGATGATCCTGACGAGGATGCAGGAAGCCGCGTCTCGCCATCCTGAACGCATCGCCATCCAGTTCAAGGAAGGCGACGGGTACCGCAAGTACACTTACCGCGAACTGATCGAGATCGTGACGCGGGTCGGCCGGTCCCTGGCCGGCCTCGACATCGCGAAAGGGGACCGTGTTGCGGTCCTTTCCGAGAACCGGCCCGAATGGGTCTTCGCGTATCTCGCCGTGACCTCCATCGGCGCTGTCATCGTTCCGCTCGACGCGCAGCTTACCCCGAAGGAGGTCGCTCTCCTGCTCGGGAACGCCGACGCAAAGGCGGTCTGCGTGTCACGGTCCACACGGGAGAAACTTCCTGCCGGCGGCGCTGTTCGCGTGATCTCTTTTGACCCCGGCGACGGCGTGCTCTTCGGCGACATGATGCAGGCGCGGGGAGACGTTCGGCTTCCCGAGGCTCCGAACCCGGGAGACATGGCCGCCATCCTCTACACTTCGGGGACCACGGGCGATCCGAAGGGAGTGATGCTCTCCCACGGCAACCTGACGTCGAACACGGGAAGCGTCATCAAGCTCGGCCTCGTTCTGCCCGACGACAACCTGCTCTGCCTGCTTCCGCTCCACCACACCTATCCGGCCATCGCCGGCATCCTGCTGCCGCTCTCCCTGGGCGCCACGGTGACCTTCCTGAACAGTCTCAAGGGGCCGGACATCATCGCCTGCATGCAGGAGACGGGGGTCACGGTTTTGGTCGCAGTTCCGCAGCTCCTGGCAGCGCTCCGGCGGGCCATCTTCGAACAGATCGAGAAGAGCCCGTTTCCCGTCAGACTGCTGGCCAAGCTGCTTCTTGCGGTAAGCGGCCTTGTGCGGCAGGTCTCGGGCGTGAATATCGGCAACGTGCTCTTCGGCAAGGTCCACGCGCGGTTCGGCCCGAAGTTCCGGCTCATGGCGAGCGGCGGCGCACGGCTCGACCCCGACGTGTTCAGAGACCTCTCGGACCTCGGGTTCATGGTCATCGAGGGATACGGACTGACCGAGACGTCGCCGGTCGCAACGTTCAATCCCGTTGGCAAGCAGAAGGCAGGGTCCATCGGCATTCCGGTCCCGGACGTAGAGGTCCGGATCACCGATCCGGATTCGACCGGCATGGGCGAGATCGCCATCAAAGGACCGAACGTGATGCTGGGATACTACAAAAAGCCGCAGGCTACGGACGAGGTGATCAGGAACGGCTGGTTCTACAGCGGCGATCTCGGATACCGCGACCGCAACGGCTACTTCTTCATCACCGGCCGGTCCAAGGAGATGATCGTCCTGTCCTCGGGCAAGAAGGTCTTCCCTGATGAGCTCGAAGCGTTCTACAAGCAGCTGCAATCGATCGAGGAGATCTGCCTTCTCCAGACCGACCGCGGGCTCGAAGCCGCCGTCGTCCCCAACTTCGAGTACCTCAAAGCGAAGAACATCGCGAACGTGCGGGAGACCATCGCCTTCGAGATCGAGGACCTTGCCAAGGACATGGCGCCGTACAAGCGGATCTCGGGGCTCAAGGTATTCAAGGAGTCCCTGCCGGTGACCCGGCTCGGAAAGCTCCGCCGGGCGAAGGTGAGGGAGTTGTACCTTCACGGCGGGGAACGGGCAGAGAAGGCCGCCCAGGCCAAGGATGCGGGCATCCTGGAGAGCGACGCCGGGCGGAAGGTGCTGGCCTGCCTCGCCCCCTTCGCGGCGAAGAAGCAGATCATCGCCGACGACAACCTGGAGATCGATCTCGGGCTGGACTCGCTCTCCCGCGTGGAGCTGGTGGTGAGCCTGGAGCAGACCTTCGGCATAGGTCTGCCTGATTCCTTCGGTTCCGAGGTCTTCACGGTGCGCGATGTGGTCGAGAAGATGCAGCTTGTGATGGCGTCGGGCGTGGCGAAGGCGGGCTCGCACGTCCGGCTGTCCTGGGCCGAGATCCTCGCGCAGGAGCCGTCGGAGGAAGCGAAGGCGCTGGCAAAGGACAAGAGGAACCCGCTCTGCGTCCTCGGCTGGCAATGCCTGCGCATCACGCTGAAGGCGATATTCGGCATCCTGGGCGGCGTGACCGTGCGCGGTGCGCAGAACCTTCCGGAGAAAGGGCCCTATCTCATCACGCCGAACCATCTGAGCAATGCCGATGCGTTCCTCCTCACCGCTGCCATGCCCGCGTCCATTGGCAGGCAGGCCTTCTATCTTGGCGACACGAAGTTCTTCGGCGGCCCCATTTCGTCTCGCATCGCGCGGTACGGCCAGGTCATCCCCGTGGACATGGAGGCGAGGCTCTACAACGCGCTTCAGCTCTCGGCCTATGTGCTCCGGCTGAACAAGGTCCTCTGCGTCTTCCCCGAGGGGGCGCGCTCGCGCGACGGCAACATCAAAGAGTTCAAGAAGGGCGTCGGTATCATCGCGAAGGAACTGAACGTCCCCCTCGTTCCCGTGGCCATCACGGGCACCTTCGAGATGATGCGCGCTGGCCAGCT
>JBAIYC010000483.1:0-2677 GCA_037916085.1 Nitrospirota bacterium
TTCCTTCCGAAGTTCCGAAGCTGGTGGAATTGGTTCTCAATCTCAAAGAAGCCGGATCAATCGGGATCAAGGTCCCCTTTGATCTCATAACGGATGCGACAAAGGTGATCAAATGAAACTGCCGTCGAAGATGAATCTTAAAACTCAGGCGGTCCTCGTCACCGGGGGCATTCTCCTCCTCGTCATGCTGGTGAATACCCTCGTGAATATCTATGCCGCCACGAGCAAATACAAGGAGTCTCTCATTGCCCGGACAACGGCCCTCGCCGAGGGGGTCCGGAAGGACATCAACAAGGCCGTTGGTTTCGGTCTGCCGCTGAATGCGCTGGAGGGCATGGGCGACAAACTCCGCAGCCTCACAGAGGAGGACAAGGATCTCTCGCGGGCCCTAATCATGGATGCCGACGGCAAGGTGCTCTACGCCAGCGACCGGATGATGGAGAATACGGTACAGAGCGATGACGCGAGCAAAAATGCGCTGAGGGCATCCGGGCCGACGGTCCAGTACTTTTCCGATGATTCGGGCGGACAATATGAAAAGATTATTCCTCTCATGGGCGCCGATGGAAAAAAAATCGGCGTGTTCCGAGTAGCGCTCAAGGAGAGTGCGGTCAATCTGCAGGTGAGGAGCCTGCTGCTGTGGTCGCTCGTGGTCGGCATTGCCAGTTTTCTGGTCGCAACCGGCCTGGTGTACCTCATCATGGACCGCACCATTACCCGGCCCATCACCACGATGTCGCAGACGGCCAGTATGATTGCCGCAGGCGACCTTTCCAAGGAGGTGACGATCACGGGCAAGACCGAGATCGCCGATCTCGGCGGGGCGATCAATACGATGTCGGCCAATCTCCGCGAAATGCTCCGCAAGATCCGTCTGACCGGTGCAGGCCTGTCCGAGGCGATGACGCTCATGAACAACGCCGCTCTCAAGATGAGCCAGGGGGCCAAGGTCCAGCAGGAGGCCTCGGAGCAAACGGCGATGGTTGTGAACGAAATGCTTGCCTCGATCAAGGGCGTCGATGAGAATGCGCGGGACATGTCCCAAGCCGCAACGGACGCATCGTCCTCCGCCTCGGAGATGGCGTCATCCGTCGAAGAGGTGGCCAGGAGCGCGGGCGCTCTTTCCCAGGCCGTGGAAGATACAGCATCGTCCATTGAACAGATGATCGCATCGATCAAGCAGGTGTCGGAAAATACCGACGCACTTTCGGCATCGGCGGAGCAGACCTCTTCGTCCATCACCGAAATGAGCGCCGCTGTGAAAGAAGTGGAGCAGCGCGCCGTAGAATCGGCGCGGCTGGCGGAAAAAGTTTCCCGCGAATCCTCGGAACGGGGCATGACCGCCGCTGCCGAAGCGATCCGGGGCATGCAAAATATCAAGGAAGCCGTCGAGGCAACCGCTGCCGTCGTGAACCGGCTCGGCAAGCGATCGCAGGAGATCGGCCAGATCCTGAAGGTCATCGATGAAGTCACCGACCAGACCAGTCTGCTGGCGCTCAACGCGGCCATCCTCGCAGCTCAAGCGGGAGAGCACGGGAAAGGATTCGCCGTTGTCGCGGAAGAAATCAAGGACCTCGCGGAGCGCACTGCAGCGTCAACCCAGGAAATCTCCGGCCTCATATCCTCCGTTCAGGAAGAGACCGCCGAGAGCGTGCAGGCCATGGCCAAGGGCCTCAAGGCGGTCGAAGCCGGCGTATCGCTCGTCAACGTGACCAGTGACGTGCTCCAGCAGGTCACCGGCAGTTCGCAGCAGTCGTCGGAGATGGCGCGTGCCATCGAGAAAACAACGGCTGAACAGACAAAAGGCGTAGCCCAGATTACCGAGACCTCGGTCAGCGTTGCCGGACAGGTCGAACAGATCGCGGTTGCGCTGCAGGAGCAGCGGAGAGGAACCGAGCGGATTGCGAAAGCGGCAGAGCGGATGCGGGACATCACGAGGCAGGTGAAGAGCGCAACGCAGGAGCAGACCACCGGCAGCCGGCAGATCGCGAACGCGGTGGAGTCCGTCACGACCCAGGCGGCACAGGTCGCCCGCTCGACTTCCGAGCAAAGCCTGGGGGCCCAGCAGATCAGCGATGCCGTCAACCGCATTCAAAAGATCACCCAGGACACCGTAGATGTGTCCATCGAGATGGACATGGCGGTACAGGCGCTCAAGGCTAAAGCGGATGCACTTCAATCGGAGCTCGACGGCTTCAAATTCTAAATACGGGACGATTGAATGACGGGCCGTCAGACTGCAACTGAAGCGCGATCCCTGCACTGCTGATTGTCCCTCCTTCAATTGACCCCCGTTGTCCGATCTTCTCAGGAGGCATTGGTGGGCATTGGCGTAAGACAGAGGATCATCATTCTGATATTCACCGGGCTTTTCGTGACCATGGGACTGACCGGAACGTACCGGTACTTCACGGAAAGAAGGGACCTTGCGGCGACGGCCCGCAGCCAGGGCGAGCAGTCGTGCAGGCTCATGGCGGAGCTTGCCGCACCCTATCTCCAGACATCGGATTTCAACGGGCTGCATTCAATGGTCCAGAATTTCATGCACGCCCCCGACGCGCAGGAAGTGACCGTTATCGACCGCGACGGCCGCCAGCTGATCCATGTCACCAGCCCCGGCCTGTCGACAAAGCGCATGATCATCGGGCCGCTTCCGATCATGCTCGATGCGGCCCGG
>JBAIYC010000484.1:0-2120 GCA_037916085.1 Nitrospirota bacterium
CGGGCGAACTTGTACGCATGCGTCTTCGAAAGGAACGCCTGCTCGGCGTAGAGGTATGACGAGCCGGGTCCCGGGTAAAGCTTCGACAGCTCGGCATAGCTGATCGCCGTGGCGATGCAGAGCACGAGCGCCAGCAGGATGCCGAACCACATTGCGCTGCCCGCCATGGGCGCGCCGTAGAGCGACTGCATCTGGAAGGTCAGCCACAGGAACGCGCCGGGCGCGATCAGGGCCATTGCATTCATGGTGAGGCCGGTGAGGCCTAATGTTCCCCTGGTAACTGGTTGTTCGGTAGCCATGGTATGTCTCCTTTATAGCAGTACTCGACAGGTCTAACTTCTTACTTCTTTCTTCTCACTTCTTAGATACCTACCAACGGTACATCACGCCGAGCGCCAGCGTATCCTGGGACTTCTTCGTTGCTGCTGCGCCTACGATATCGAAGGTCTCTTTGTCAGACCAGTCATGACGGTATTCCGGCCGGAGGATCACGCCGCCGTTCAGGCGGATCTCGGGCGTCACGGTAACTTCCTTCAGCTTCTGTGCCGTCCCCGTCCTCGCCCCGTCCTTGTCGTCAAAGTACTCGCCCCGGACCGCAAGGCTGTACTTTTCGCTGAAATCGTACTTCACGATGCCGGCTAGGCCGTCCCATTTCGCGTCGCCCGAGATGCCCGAGGGAAGCAGCGTGCCGGGTACATTGTCTTCCGCGCCGTCATCAAAGTTCAGGATGATCGAGAGCGGCTTTGCAGGCTTGATCGTCGCGACGACGTCCAGGAGCGTCCGCATGTTGCTGCTCGATGAGCCGACCGTCGGGGCATTCGGTCCGGTCTCGTCCTGCTCGGGTCCCATCATGCCGTTCACGGTGAGGGAGAAGATCTCCGCCGGTGCATAGGTCACGCTCGCGCCGTAGGTCTTCGACCGGTTATTGTCGGTGCTGTTGTCCCACCCGTTCACGATGTGAAGGCTGGCGCTCAGCGCATCCGTGAAGGAGTAGCTCGCCTTGAGGCCCGTATGGGTGAAGGGGATCGCATAGTTGAACAGGAACGAGCGCGAATAGTTCGGGTTGTCAATCGCCTCGATCACTTCGGCGCCGTGATAGGTGACGAACTTTCCGAAGTCGAACCGGATCCCCTTGCCCACCGCCATGTTGTAGCTCACGTAGGCCTCGGTCACGTCGAGAGAGTCCGTCCCTTCGCCGGACTGCGGCGAGGTGAGCGGCGTTCCGCTCAAGCCCCGCGAATGGATCCACTTCGCCGTCTCACCCGCCGAGAGCTTCAGCTTGAAGCCGGCATTGCCCAGGGCCGGGTCCTTGGCGAACACGATCTGCGCTAGGTCGAGCGTGAAGCTGTTGGCCTTGTGGTCGAAGATCCGGAAGTCGTTCTGTTCCGGCTCTCCTCCGATCGTGCCTGCGTTTCCGTTGAACGTGTAGCCGCCCTGCAGGTAGATGCTGAGGCCGAGCGCCTTCTTCAGGTCATCGGGGTTGAGACCTGCCGGCTTCGGGTCCTCCGCGAACGCCGCCGAGGCGCTCAGGAGCGCCAGGCAAACCATTGCTGCGATCTTCTTCATGATTCCCTCCTCCGTCTGTTCGGGATTTGCGCCACCCTTGGGGCGGGCGCTCTCTTCGCAAGCCGGCTGGAACGAGCCTAGGATCGCTCAGTACGACTTCCTTGCATTTCTTTTTAGCAAGGCCTGTGCCACGGCACCTCACTCGCACAATAGGGCTGATTTTCAATCATTTAATCGTTACGTCCCTCTTACGCGGCGTTTCAGCGGCCTGAGAGGCATCAGGATCGAAGATGCCTCAATAAGCACTCGATGAAATATTGAGCATGTCTTCTTTCGCAGGGTTGACTGACTGCAGGAGTGCGGGTAGACTTGGAGAGAACTTCAAAGGAGAGCCCGCATGGAACGGGGATGCTTTATCGGGATCGACCAGGGGAGCAGCGCAACCAAGGCCGTGGTCGTTGGGACGGATGGTTCGGTCCTCTACCAAGCGAAGCGGGAACTGTCGCCGCCCTTCCGCGAAGGCGTCCGCGTGGAGCAGGACCCGGAGGAGATCCTGCGATCCGTCCGCGACGTCCTGAACGACACCGCAACCTGGGCGCGGGATCACGCCGTCA
>JBAIYC010000485.1:0-7953 GCA_037916085.1 Nitrospirota bacterium
GAACTTCTCCGGCTTATGACATTTGAGACACTTCTGTTCGAATATTGCCTTCCCGTCCGGCTTCGTGGTCTTTTCCTGCGCGTACGCATTGGTCAGGACGATCGCGACGATCGCCACGAGGATGCCGAACAGTATTGCGCCGACGCCCATGCTCATGACACGCTTCATGACGCCCCTCCCGTGAATGCTGTATCTGCCCGAGCTGTTTGCTTGAAGGGTAAGGTAGCATGGGATCGGAAAATAGTCAACTAGGTAGGGAGAATCGAAACCGGCAATGTACACCTGAAGGGAGATGACCGTGGACGACCTGAAGCGTTTTGTGCAAAAGGACCGCTTTGCAAACCATATCGGCGTGGAGCTGCTGGAATACGGCGGCGGCAGGGCACGGGCGCGCATGACGATCGCCCATCAGCACCTGAACAGCGCGGGCACGGTCCACGGGGGAGCGATTTTCTCGCTGGCTGATGCGGCCTTTTCCGCAGCATCGAACTCCCACGGCACACTGGCCCTTGCCATCAACGTAAGCATCTCCTTCTTCAAGGCGGTAACGCGGGGAACGCTGTATGCCGAGGGCCGCGAGGTGTCGCTCAATCCACGGCTTGCCACGTACGTCATCGATGTGAAGGACGAGGATGGGGACGCTGTTGCCCTCTTCCAGGGCACAGTGTACCGCAAGAAGGACAGCATCAAAGATATCCTGAAATAGACAAGGTCTCCTTCCCACAAAGGCACGAGGACGCGAAGAAGAACGTTGCCGCCTTGCTCGGGCCCTCCTTGTGCCTTCGTGTCTTCGTGGCAGGAAAGCTTTGACATGATTAATGAAAAACCGACCCCCCGCTCCTTCCACTACGCCTGGGCGATCGTTGCGACCGGCACGGTGGTCATCATGGCCTGCCTAGGCTTCGGCAGGTTCGCGCTCGGCATGCTTCTGCCGTCGATGGCGTCGTCGCTCTCGCTTTCCTACGCCCAGATCGGGTACATCAGCACGGGCAATTTCATCGGCTATCTGGTCTCCGTGCTCCTCTGCGCTCCGCTTGCCCGCCGGTTTGGCTCTCGCCAGCTCATCGCCGTCGCTCTGGGCGTCATTGCGCTCTCCATGGCGCTCATCAGCCGTGCACACGGCTTCTATGCCATCCTGGTCCTCTATTTTGTCACGGGCATCGGGAGCGGGGCCGCGAACGTCCCCATGATGGCGCTCATCACGGCCTGGTTTGGCCCAACGGTGCGGGGCAGAGCAGCGGGATTCGTCGTCATCGGGAGCGGATTCGCCATCATCATCTCGGGTAGGGTAGTTCCCCTCGTGAACCAACTGTCGGCTCCTGAGGGATGGCGGACCAATTGGCTGATCCTCGCTGCCTTCGTCCTGGCCATTGGACTGCTCGCCGTCCTGCTCCTCCGGAACCATCCGCGGGAAAAGGGGCTGGAACCGCTCGGGAGCCAGGGGTGGACCGGTGAACCCGCGCAGGCCCCGGCAGCGGCAGGCGTGAGCATCTACCGGAACCGGTCGCTCTACCTGCTGGGCGGCATCTACTTCCTTTTCGGCACAACCTATGTGATCTATGCCACCTTCATCGTGACCGCGCTGGTGAAGGAGCGGGGCTTTTCCGAAGCGACTGCGGGGGTCTTCTGGTCCTGGGTGGGGTTCCTGAGCCTCTTTTCCGGACCGGTCTTCGGCTCTCTCTCGGACCGTCTCGGTCGGAAGGTTGGACTCATGACCGTCTTTGGCTTCCAGACGCTCGCCTACCTGCTCGTCGCAACGAAGCTCCCTTCGCCCTTTCTCTACTTGTCCATCGGGTTCTTCGGCATCTGCGCCTGGGCCATTCCCTCAATCATGGTGGCCGCAGTGAGCGAATACGTTGGCGCGGAACGGGCCCTGGCCGCCTTCGGTTTCATCACCTTCATCTTCGGGATCGGCCAGATCAGCGGGCCGGCGGCGGCCGGAATGCTGGCGGAGCGCACCGGCACCTTCTCATCAAGCTTCTTCATGGCGGCCGTCCTCGCCGGCGTGGCGATCCTGCTTGCCGCTTTCCTCAAGCACCCCCATGCCCGGTCACAGGCATAAAGAAGCCGGCCGCTCAGAGTAGGAGCGGCCGGTGTCACGTCTCAGGCGCCGTTCTTGTCCGGACATGGCGTCTCACTTTCGATTTTTGAAGACCACGATGCCGAGCGGCGGGAGCGTGAGCACGAGCGAGTGTGACCTGCCATGGCACGGCACCGGTGTTGCTTCGCTGCCGCCGAAGTTGCCCTGACCGCTGCCGCCGTACTCGACGGCGTCGCTGTTGAGGAGCTCTGCCCAGAAGCCGGCGGCGGACACGCCGACGTGGTAGTGATGACGCGGCACGGGTGTGAAGTTGCAGACGACGAGCAGCTCGTCTCCGGGCGTTTTTCCCCTTCGCAGGAACGAAAGCACGCTGTTCTCCGAATCGGAGAGGTCGACCCACTCGAAGCCAGCGGGGGAAAAGTCGAGCTCGCACAGAGCGCCTTGCGAACGGTACAGCTCGTTCAACTGCTGTACCCACGACCATACCCCCTTGTGGGCAGCCGAGCGGAAGAGGTCCCAGTCGATGCTGCTGTCGTGGTTCCACTCTCGCCGCTGTCCGAATTCGCCGCCCATGAAAAGGAGCTTCTTGCCCGGATGGGTGTACAGATAGCCCAGGAGGAGCCGCAGGTTTGCGAATTTCTGCCAGTCGTCCCCGGACATCTTGCCGAGAAGCGACCCCTTGCCGTGCACGACCTCATCGTGCGAGAGTGCCAGCAGGAAGTTCTCGGTGAAGGCATACCAGATGCTGAAGGTAAGCTCGTTCTGATGGTACTTGCGGTGCACGGGCTCCCGGCCGAAGTAGGCGAGCGTATCATGCATCCAGCCCATATTCCATTTGAGGCCGAAGCCGAGCCCCCCTGCATACACCGGCCGCGAGACCATCGGCCAGGCCGTGGATTCCTCGGCGATGATCTGCACGTCGGGATGGACGCGGTAGACCTCCTCGTTCATCTTCCGGAGGAAGGTGATGGCGTCGAGGTTCTCCTTGCCGCCGTACTGATTGGGAATCCATTCCCCGTCCTTCCTGCCATAGTCGAGGTAAAGCATCGAGGCCACGGCGTCGATGCGCAGGCCGTCGGCGTGATATCGATCCAGCCAGAAGAGCGCGCTGGAGAGCAGGAAGGACCGTACCTCGTGTCGCCCATAGTTGAAGATGTAGCTGTTCCAGTCGGGATGGAAGCCCTTCCGCGGGTCCTCGTGCTCGTAGAGGTGCGTGCCGTCGAAGAAGGCCAGGCCGTGCTCGTCGCTCGGAAAATGGGACGGCACCCAGTCGAGGATGACGCCGATGCCGTCACGGTGCAGCGCATCGATGAGGGCCATGAAGTCCTGTGGTGTTCCGTACCGGCTCGTCGGCGCGAAGTAGCCCGTCACCTGGTAGCCCCAGGAGCCGAAGAAGGGATGCTCCATGACGGGCATGAACTCGACGTGCGTGAACCCCGTATCCTTGAGATAGGCCGGCAGCCACTCAGCAAGCTCGCGGTAGCTGAGCGAGCGGTTCCCGTCCTCGGGAACTCGCCGCCAGGAACCGACGTGGAGCTCGTAGATCGACATCGGCGCGTCCAGCGCGTTCGCCGTCCGCCTGCCCTCCATCCAGGGCCGGTCGTTCCAGTGATGCTTCAGGTCCCAGACAACCGATGCGCTGCCTGTCCGGTGTGAGAGCTCCCAGGCAAAGGCGTAGGGGTCGCCCTTGTCAACGCGGTAGCCACGGTGGCGGGAGACGATGTGGTATTTATAGAGACTGCCGTTCCCGATGCCCGGGATGAAGCCCTCCCAGATCCCCGAGCCATCCCAACGGGCTGCCAGCTGGTGGGATGCATTGTTCCAGCCGTTGAAATCGCCCATCACCGAGACATGACGGGCGTTCGGCGCCCAGACAGCGAAGTGGACCCCTGCGACGTCGTTCACGGTCCGTAGATGGCTGCCCAACTTTTCATACAGCCGGCTGTGCGAACCTTCCTTGAAAAGATAGACATCATGGTCCGTCAGGAGGCTCGCGCCGCTGATGACGGGGTGAGCTGAGGGCTTTGCGTGAGAACCTTTCGTGCTCGGCATGGCTTCTCCTTCGTGTCATTCTTCTGAGCTAGTATACCACGAAGCGTATGCACTGTGGGATCGGCGGCCTCCCCGTACTTTGCCAAAGAGACGAGCAGGTGAGTCCCGAACATTCGCTCTTTCGAGAGGCGGACCCGGTGGGTGGGTGTCGTGCGAAGTGGCATCAAGCGGTCATTTCTGCCGTCGATGCGCCCGATACAGGACCATACCGTTCGCTTCGCGATGGGCCTCGACGAGGCCCTGGGTGACGAGATCTGACAGGACCTCTTTGAGGAACGTGGCAGGCAGTTCGTTCTTTTGCTCCTCGCGCCACCATTTGGCGATGCCCTCGATCGTATCCTGGGCGCCGGGATGTTCGGAGAAGTAGGAAAGAATGGTACTGGCTGTCCTGGACTTATCAGGAGAACATGTGTTCATCTGATGTCCCTTCTAAGCAAAGTATAGCAAGGGAAGGAGCACAGCAGCGAAGAGACGACCTCGCGATCACAGGGAGAAAACAGACCCGGAAGAAGTCGGCCTTCCTGCTCATTCGTATCACCCGAGACCGTTAGCGGCGCCCTTCCGGAGCCTTCTCGCCGGCGGGAACCAAGCGGTCGTCCCGGACAGCAAAGCGCTTCTTCACCGCAAGCGTAGGACAGCACACGGGGTCATGGGGACCGTGGATCGTCATGTCCACGATGATCTGGCCGTTCTCGACCGCGACAGCATGCACCTTCACCCGGTCGCCCAGAAGGACCGTATCTGTGTTCTGCCAACCCGCTTCGCCCCGGGACAGGAGCGCCAGTTCGTAGAACGAGCCCGATCCTCCTGTCACGGCTATGAGAACGACCGAACCCACCTGCCTTCCCTGTATCACGCCAAAGACGGCCTTGCCGGAAATCTTTACGACGATCTCCGAGACGGAGCCTGGCGCCGCAGGGCCGCGGTACTCGCCGTGCGAGAGGGTGACCGTCCCCGAGGGGAACAGCGTCGAGCGATAGGTCAGGGAGCCGGGGTCCGGCGCGTCGACGTCTTTCGCTGCCAACCCGAACCTTGCGATGACGCCGCTGTCGTCAAGGAGGAGAAGCTCCGCATCCCTGATGCTCCAGCCGCGGGTACTGCCCAGCACACCGAGGAACCTCTGTTCGAGAGCGGTCTCCGCATCGGGACAGGCACGGCGCGTCATGCCGAGCGGACCGAAAACGAGCTTCGAGCCTGCGAGCTCATAGCCGCCGAAGAAGCTGTTGCACCCCGTAAAGCCCGAGGCTTTCTTCTGAGCCGCATCGAGCAGGAAGCGGGGCTGCTGGCCGCCGGTTACCGGCTCAACCGGAGCACCGCCCGCCTCCAGGAGGAGCCACTCGACGCCCTCGGGCCCCGCAGGCTCTGACAAAGCTCCGGCCGGAACCACGGCCGCGAGCGCGATGAAGAACACTGCTCCGGGCAGGATGCATGTTCGAATGCCGGTCCTTAGCATGAGGCTGAAGAGCGCAGCGGCCTTGACGACCGGGCCGCAGCTGTCACTTGAGCGAGAAATCCACACGGCTCTTCCGCAGCTTCTCCTTTGCATCCGGCGACAATGCTTTCGGCTCGATCAGGAAGACGCGGCCCGGCTCCACCTTCTCCGTCTTGATGATCGTCTCCTTGACGGTGCGCGCCCTGGCAGCGGCAAGCTGCCGCAGATCGTCGTCGGTTATCTGAATGCTTGCCAGGAGCAGCTTCTCCATCTCGGCGTCCGGAAGATCTTTCGCAATGCCCAAGATGTTCCTCGGCTTTGAGAACTTTCCGCTCTTGTATGCCTTCTTGAGATAGACCGGGTATTCAGCGGCGCTGACCTCAACAGAATCCGGCGAAATCGCCTGATCGTCTTTCCGCGGCAGGTCCTTGATCTTCTGGGCGGCGATCAAGCCTTTCATGCGCTCCGCCCTGAGCGCCTCTCTGTCCTTCTCCGGGTCGACGTATCCTGCGATCTCCAGCTTCAGCTGCGGCCGTTCGTAGAGAGCGTTCACGAGGGTATCAACCTTTTTCACGTTCTCTGCCGAGAGGCTGGACGCACCGTAGTCGAACTCCACATAGCCCAGGTCCTCCCCTCCTCCTATCAGGCTGCCGAGCAGGGCGAAGGGCGAGGTCGCGGCTTTCACGAGCAGGTTCACCACTACCTGCAGGACCACC
The DNA here is from genome assembly GCA_037916085.1 of Nitrospirota bacterium. GTDB lineage: Bacteria > Nitrospirota > UBA9217 > UBA9217 > UBA9217 > JAKAHZ01. Next base: position 6,242 of record JBAIYC010000485.1, read on the forward strand.
TTCCAGACGCGGAACTCGGGATTGTCGGTCTCGCCCTCCACCGGGATGTCGAGCTTGATCTCCCCGTTCCTGTCCTTGAGCAGTGCGATCGCGAGGCCGACAGGCAGGCTCGTCGCCTTTGGGCTGTCGACCTTGTCGCCCAGCGTCAGCTGATCGATGAAGACATCGTTCTTGGCATCCAGCTTCTTCTTCGCGATGTGATACTCGAGGCCGAAGGAGAGCTTGCCCTTCTCGATGGCATTGCCGATATAGGTGCCCGAGTAGGGCGTCAGCGTGCTCAGCTCCAGGTCCTTGAAATCCGCCCTCACATCGACGTACAGGTCCTTCCGGAGCGGATTGATCTTCCCCGAGAGCACGAAAGGTGCATACTGGTCGAAAGAGGCTCGAAGAAGCACATCCGCCGTGATATCCTCTTTTGAGGATAGGCCGGTCACCTTTCCGTCGATATCAACAAGGCTCGCCGTGTACATCGGCTTGACGTGCTTGTCGGTGAAGTTGACGTCCCCTTTCGTGAAGAGCACCTGGCGGATGGCGATGTCCGGAGGGGTTCCCTGCTTTGGGGGAGCCTTCTCCGGCGCGGCAGAAGGAGCGGATTCCTGGTTCTTTTCTTCCCCGGCCTTTTCGTCCGCAGCAGGCCCTCTTTTCGCGATCCTCTGCAGGTTGAGCGTGCCGTCCTCTTCGACAACGAGGCTGGCCAGGAAGTCGCTCAGTGCTATCGTCTTTATCCTCAGGGAGAACGGATTGGAGCCCGCCTCGATCCCGTCGAACCTGAGCAGCTTCCAGGTGAGGAGCTCTTCGTTGTTCCTGCTGTCCCGAAGGTCGAGCCGGCTGACAGCTGCTCCGCCGCGGTAGGTCACGGCAAGGGACCCGTCCTCCCCGGCCCGGACGCGCGCGGTGCCGTCCGCTGACACCCTGCCGTCGTTCACAAGCACGTATGCGTGCTGTGCGACATAGGCCTGGAGCGGCGAGAGCTCGATCCCGCTCACCTGGACCGCCGTGTCGAGGTCGAGGGGGATCAGCCCGAGGGTCCCTGCTGTCCGCACTGCGCCGTTCCTGTTGACACGCATCGACAGCTCAAGCCTGCCCTTGCTTTCCTTGCGGGTCGAAAGCGTGCTTGCTTTGAGTCCGATGGCGTCGATCAGGACCCTGGCCGGCCCCTGCACGGCCTCTTCCCCTTCCGCGGCGGCCGGGACCGGCTCCCAGTCCGTGAACTGCAGCATGCCGTCGTGGATCGAGAAAGCGTCGAGATCGATGACCACAGGAGGACCCGGTTCGGCAGGGGCTGGCTCCTTCTTCCTGCCCTGGCTCACGCCCAGCTGCTCGAGAAGCGCCTTCATGATGACCAGTTCGCCGCCTCGGTCGCGCTCAACGTAGAGTTTCGGAGCGCGAAGGCTCACGTCGGCAAGATGCACTACCTTCTCCATCAGGTCGGAGGGAAGGAACGATACCGTGAGCGACGACAGCTCCAGGAAGCGCTTCGACCCCGTGGCCGCCAGCCGGACATTGCTCAGGCGCAGGGTCCCCTTCGCCGAGACCGTGGGCGGCCGGTCTGTGAACTGCCGGAACGAGAGTGTCGCCTGCACGTCGAGCGTGCCGGACAGGGGCCGGATCTTGAGCGGCACCGGGCTGTACGCCAGGTAGCGCGGGATGTCCAGCCCCTTCCAGTCGATGTCGATCGTCGTCTCCAGCGATTCATTGAAGGGGAGCGTCCT
>JBAIYC010000486.1:0-4414 GCA_037916085.1 Nitrospirota bacterium
GCATCGATGCCCATGGGCTTCCGTCCGCCGTGCGTGTAGACCTCCCACATTGCGGACTGCGGGTTGTGGATTGCGGATTGCGACAGGAAGAGATCCGCATATTTCGGGTCGTCGGCCCACGGGAGCGGAGGATGGAAGTCCGGGTCATGAGCGACCACGCGCTTCGCGTCGATGGCGACCACGATGCACTGGGAACCGAACTTGAGCGACGCTGCCTTGATGAACTCGGGGTCGTGGACGGCCGTTGTGTTGATCGACACCTTGTCCGCGCCGGCGAGCAGGAGACTCCTGATGTCGTCGAGCACCCTGATCCCGCCGCCCACGGTGAGCGGCATGAAGACCTGCTCGGCGGTACGGCGGACGACGTCGAGGATGATGCCGCGCTCCTCATGGGAGGCCGTGATGTCGAGGAAGGTGAGCTCGTCGGCGCCCTGGTCGTCGTAGGCCTTGGCGATCTCGACAGGATCGCCGGCATCGCGGAGGTTCACGAAGGAGACGCCCTTGACGACCCGGCCCGCCTTCACGTCAAGACAGGGGATGATGCGCTTGGTCAGCATGCTTTCTTCCTTAAATCCGCTGCCAGGCTGGCAGGCTAACAAGCTGACACGTGAACCACCGGATCGACGCAGGTGGTATGCGTGTCAGCCTGCAGGCTTGTTAGCTGGTCAGCTGCTTCATCGTACGCAGCGGTTGTCGTTCATCTTGATGAACGTGATCGCTTCCTTCAGGTCCAGCGAGCCGCTGTAGATCGCCTTGCCCGTGATCACACCCGTGACGCCGGCATGCCGCACCGCGAGCAGGTTCTCGATGTCCTTCATCGTGTGCACACCGCCGGAGGCGATGACCGGGATGCGGAGGGCCTTTGCCAGATCGCGGGTGGCCCCGATGTTCGGCCCGGAGAGCATGCCGTCCCGCTTGATGTCCGTATAGATGATGGCGATGACGCCGTGCTCCTGCATCCGGATGGCCAGGTCCACGGCCTTCACTTTCGTCACCTCTGCCCAGCCCTTGATGGCGACCAGGCCTTCCTTTGCGTCGATGCCCACAATGATCCTGCCGGGGAACTTCGCGCAGGCCTCGGCGACGAACTGCGGGTTCTCGATGGCGGCAGTACCCAGGATGATCCGGTCAATGCCGATAGACACCAGGCTTTCGATCGTGGCGAGATCGCGGATCCCGCCGCCCACCTCGATGGACATTTTGACGGCGGCCCGGATGGCCTTGATGGCATCCAGGTTCTTGGGCTTCCCGGCGAAGGCGCCGTCCAGGTCCACCACGTGCAGGAGCTCGGCTCCCTGCGCCTCCCAGTGCTTGGCCGTCACGGCAGGGTCGTCGGAGTAGACCGTGGCCTTGTCCATGAGCCCCTGTTCGAGGCGAACGCACTTGCCTTCTTTGAGGTCGATTGCAGGGATAATCAACATAACGGCCCTTGTGTACCACGGAGGCACGGAGGATACCGAGAAGATCAAGAAATGATCCTATCTCAGCCGTGTGAACCCATGTTCGTCCGTGGTGAGAAAAAGGATTTGCCTCTCTCCGTGCCTCTGTGTCTCTGTGGTGAGATCAGCTTTTCATCTCCCCGAAGTGTTTCAGGATCGACAGCCCCAGCGCCTGGCTCTTTTCGGGATGGAACTGGGTCGCGAAGATGTTCTCCTTCCAGATGCTCGAGACGAACTCGGTCCCGTAGTCCGTGGTCGTGGCAATGACCCCCTTGTCCTCGGGCACTACGTGGAAGGAGTGGACGAAGTAGAAGTGGCTGCCCTCCGCCACGTCGGCGAGCGCAGGCGGACGCCGCTTGATCGACACGCTGTTCCAGCCCATGTGCGGGATCTTCAGGCCCTTGAACTCCGGTCCCTTGAACCGCACGACCTTTCCCTTGATGATGTCCAGCCCCCTCGAGATGCCGAATTCCTCGCTCTCGGTGAACAGGAGCTGCAGGCCCAGGCAGATGCCGAGGAAGGGTTTGCCCGACCGGATGCTCTGGAGCACTGCATCGATAAGGCCGTACTCCTCGAGGTTTCGCATGCAGTCCGGGAAGGCGCCGACGCCGGGGAGGACCACCCTGCGGGCGTCGAGGATCGTGTGGGGTTCGCGCGTCACCACCGCCTCGTGGCCCATGCGCTCGAAGCCCTTCTGCACGCTCCTGAGGTTTCCCATTCCGTAATCGATGATGGCGATCATAAGATCATAGTAGACTCTGCTGCCACTGAGAGACGCAATGAAAAGGTCTGTAACGGCCTCTTATCAGTGTCCTCAGTGCCAAGAAGGGCCTATATCTTCCCTTTCGTCGAGAGCACTCCCTTGATCCGGGGGTCGATCGAGGTCGCCTGGTCCAGGGCGCGGCCGAAGGCCTTGAAGATGCCTTCGAGCATGTGATGCACGTCCCGCCCGTAGAGGAGGTTCACGTGGAGGTTCATGCCCGCGTGGTTCACCACGGACCGGAAAAAGTCCTCGGCAAGGCCCGGATCGAACTCCTTCAGCCTGTACTTCTTCGGCAGGTCGACGTTGTAGACCAGGTAGGGCCTGCCCGAGAGGTCCATGACCACCTCGGCGAGCGTCTCGTCCATCGGCACGGTCGCCTCGCCGTAGCGCCGGATGCCCTTGCTGTCTCCCAGGGCCTTCTTCACCGCCTGGCCGAAGGCTATCCCCAGGTCCTCCACGGTGTGGTGGTCGTCTATATGGGTGTCGCCCTTTGCTCTGATGGTGAGATCGAAGAACCCGTGCTTCGCGATGTGCGCGAACATGTGGTCCATGAACGGAACGCCGCATTTGACGCTGTAGGCTCCTGTACCGTTAAGGTCCAGGGAGATCGTGATGTCCGTCTCTTTGGTCTTGCGCTCGATCTTCGCTTTGCGGGCCATACAACCCCCTCAGTCAGAAGCTATCTTACCACGGAGGCACGGAGGCACAGAGGAAAGCACGACCCTTAATATTGCATCTCTCCGTGATCTCTGTGTCTCTGTGGTAAATTATGCCTTGCCGATTATGTTTCGCAGTTGGGTCAGGAACTCACGGTTCTCGGCCGGTGTACCGACGGTCACGCGGAGGCAGCCTTTGAGCGGCCCGGGCCGGTCCAGATTCTTGACCAGGATTCCGCGCCTCTTGAGGGCATGGAACACCTTTGTGGCGTCCTTCTCGATCCAGAGGAGAAGGAAGTTCGTCTCCGACGGGAAGGGGTGGACGCCGGGGGTCGCAAGGAGCGCCCTGTAGAGCCGCTTCCGTTCGGCGACAAGAATGCCGATCTGTCGGTCCAGGACCTTCGGGTGCCGGAGCGCGGTCGTTGCCGCGACCTGCGAGAGCATGTTGATGTTGTACGGCAGCCGGACCTTGTTGAGCTCGGCGATCACCGCCGGCGACGCCGTGAGAAGGCCCACGCGAAGCCCGGCGAGCCCGATCTTGGAGAGCGTCCGCAGGATGATCATGTTGGGGTGTTTCGCAAGCTGCGAAAGCCACGTTTTCCCCGAGAAGCTGTAGTAGGCCTCGTCGATCACCACGGCCGCGTTCACGTTCGCAAGGACCTTCCGCATGGCGGCGTCGGAGTAGCGGTTCCCGGTCGGATTGTTCGGGCAGGCAAGGAAAATGACGCGCGCGCCGGTCTTCCGCGCCTTGGTGATCACCGCGTCCGCGTCGAGGTCGAACTCCCGGGTGAGCGGCACGGTCACCACGTCCTGCGAGAGCGCCCGGGGCGTGATGTCGTACATGGCGAAGGACGGCACCGGCGTGAGCACGGGACCGCCGAAGGCAACGACGATGTTCTGGATGAGTTCGTCCGAGCCGTTGCCCAGGATCATGCGGTCCGGCCGGATGCCCCAGTAGCTCGCGATGGCCTGCTTGAGCATCTTTGCGGACGGGTCGGGATAGAGGTTGATGGCTGCAGCGCGAACCGCCCCGGCGACGGCGCGGCGCACCGGCCCCGGCATCGAAAAGGGGTTCTCCATGGCATCGAGCTTGATGCGGACAGGCGTCTCGTCGACATGGTAGGCCGCGAGCGCGCGCACGGATGGCCGGACGAGGACGGAGACGTCGCGTGATCTTTTGGACTCTGCGCTCATGGGATTTTTATATTACAGGAAAGGTGGGGGAGGCACAAGGGGAAAAAGCGCGCACATTGTGTGGCACGCAGTCCGAGAACCTGCATTCGATGCTACGCCGCGTATGCTCCGTGGGGCCTTCCCCTAGCCACCATTTCCTTGCAGTAGGCGTAGAGCGCATCGTAGACGATCCACTCGGCTGCAATCACCTCGTGGTCGTCCTTGTATCCCAAATGCCGGAAGCCTTCCGCGATAGCATTGAGGCCTGGCCCCTCATCCTGATGATGCAAGCTATTGTCCGTGTCCGCGCCGTTCACGATCCTGGCGAGGAGAACGAGCGCAGGGTCGTCCGACAGCTTGTATTTCTGTATGATCGCGTCGAA
>JBAIYC010000487.1:0-3547 GCA_037916085.1 Nitrospirota bacterium
AAGAATGCCGATCCGCTCGTCAATGCTCCCGAGCGAACCCGGCTCGAAGGCGAGGGTGCCGATAAAAAGGCTCATGGTGAACCCGATCCCGCAAAGGACGGAAACGCCGTAAAACTGCCTCCATCCGGCAGATCGCGGCCTGCTGGCGATGCCCAGCTTTACGGCAAGGATGCTGAACAGGAACACTCCGACCTGTTTGCCCAGGAAGAGCCCCCCGGCGATGCCGATCGTCAGCGGATGGACGAGCTGCGTGATCCGGCTGCCTTCGAGCGACAGGCCCGCGTTCGCGAAGGCGAAGAGCGGCAGGATACCGTAAGACACCGTGGAGTGGAGGTCATGCTCCAGCTCGCGGAGCGGCGACGGACCGTCTCCCGGGCCCGTCCTCAGGGGAATAAAGAAGGCAAGGAGGACACCGGCGATCGTTGCGTGGATGCCAGACTTGAGCACAGCGAACCAGAGCACCAGGCCGAAAATAATATAGGGCGTCCTCTTCATCACGCCGATCAGGTTCAGGGCCAGGAGAAGAACCAGCAAGACACAAGCAGCGACGAGCGCTGGAAGGACAAGCTTCCCGGTATAGAAGACCGCGATAATGAGGACCGCTCCCACGTCGTCGAAAATGGCCAGCGAGGTCAGGAAAACCTTGAGCGACAGGGGCACACGGCTTCCGAGCAGGGCCATCACGCCAAGAGCGAAGGCGATGTCCGTTGCCACCGGGACCGCCCAGCCGCGGAGCGCTGCCGCATTGCCGACGTTCAGGGCGACGAAGACGACCGACGGGACGATCATTCCGCCCACGGCGCCGGCGGCGGGGAGGGCTACCTGACGCCAGCTCGACAGCTCCCCTTCCAGGAACTCCCTCTTCAGTTCGAGCCCGATGAGGAAGAAGAAGACCGCCATCAGACCGTCGTTGATCCAGAGCAGCGCAGGCTTGGCCAGACCGATCGCGCCCACGCGCACCTCGACCGGCGTATCGAGGAACGCCTGATAGATGCCCGCTGCCGGCGAGTTCGCGGCGATAAGGGCAAGCACCGTCGCCGCCATCAGCAGCAGGCCTCCTGCCGATTCCAGCTTCAGAAAATCGCTGATGGAATCAGATATCTTCTCGAACATTCACAACATCCTTTCCTGTGCGGCGGATGAGCCGATCGAAATGCCGAGAGAGACCGTGGGACAGGCTCCTGATCCCGATGACGATCAGGCAAAGACCGAGGAGGACGAGCACAGGCAGCATGGGCCAGATAATGAGGTCCGCGTAGGGGTGCGCCCGCCGGGAGAATACCTCAACGACCGACAGAAAGACGATGAGCCCGGCATTGAAAACCGCGATGACCAGGCCGATAAGAGAGACCGGATGAGAGAATACCCCGGGGAGCCGACGTTCCATCGCACACGTTCCTTTCATCCCTGTCGTTAGGCGCTCTGGGGTCCAGCCGGCCAGTGGAGCCCCCACCGAGAGGAGCCGGTGGCTCCCCTCAACAACGCGACCTCCCGCGACTTTCCTGCACCCCTCCCCCGACAGAGCCGGGGGATTCCATGTCGCAGGGATTGAGAAATCGCCCCGTGTGCGTTAAATCGTCAACCTCATGCAAACGGAGTCCAGGATCACTCTGAACGCACCGAACGGCATACCGGACGCATGAGACTCCGCCCGCACGGTTCAGCGGCGTCCGCCTCCGCCGCGCATCCCTCCGCCACCTCCCCGCGGCATGGCCGCCGGCGGCGCGCTGCGCTGACCGTACTGCTGGTTCCACTGTGTCGCGCGTTGATTTCCGGCGGCGCGGTTCGCGCTTTCGCGGTTGAGATCGCGGGTCACGTCCCCGGTGCTCACGCGGTTGCCGGAGCCGGGCTGGGCAGGGAGCTGCGAAGCGGTATTCCCCCGGGACGAGTTAACAGGGCTCCAGGCTCCGTTCTCGAACTTGGACCAGCCCGATTCGTTCTTGCGGTAGACGTTCCCGTCCTTGCCCACGTAGGTATTGTTCTGCCCTTTGATCACGCCTCCGCCTTCGGAGGTCCTGATGCCGCCCACCGTTCCCTGGTCGGTGGTCCTGTACGCGCCTTTGGCCCACTGGTCGCCCTTTGACACGACGCCAGCGCCCCAGCTTCCATAGACGCTCGAACCTTGCGCTCCGGCAAACTTTGTTCCCGTCGAGGGGTTGTATCCCTGGGCAGCGCGGATCGCACCGTTCGGACCGTAGGCGGCGGCGCCGGTCGCCCAGGCGCCCGTCCTTGAGTTGTATGCCTCGCCGACCTTATAGCCGCCGGCAGGACCATAGGCGGCGTAACCCCGCTTGTAGGTGCCGGTCGCTGCGTTATAGGATGCACCCGCTCCGAAACCGCCGTAGGGACCATAAGCTGCACCACCCCGGTAGTAGGTGCTGGTTGCGGGGTTGTACCACGCATGGGCTCCCCAGGTGTACGGCATGGGGCGATAGATGGGATAGCCGTAGGGCGGATAGCCCCAGTACGGCGGATAGTGCCAGCCGGTCCCCCAGAACGAAACGCCGAAGCTCACGTAACAGCCCGTGTATCCGGAGGTGTAGCTCGAGACCACCACCTCCGGCGACTGTTCATACTGGACCACATAGGTGACCGGATAGAGGGGCGAGCTGGGGGGGATCGTGTAGATCGCCTGCGGCACCTTGGACGCGACGACCCACGGTCCCGCGGGTGCCGGAGCGGCGAACCAGATGCCCCGGTCGCAGGCATAGTATGCCGTGTCGCTCACCTTGATGACCGGGACCGATGCGTTCACGGCGTACTGGATGGGCGGTGTCGTGCCGGTGATGGGCTCGAACTTGGGGTCTCCGACGTAGGAAACCGTCAGTTTCACATCAGCAGGCTTGATCGTGGCGGTCTGCGGGATCCCCGCGGCACGTGCCGATTCCCGCGCCTGGGGCGTGCCGGGAACAGAGTACAGCACCCGTCCCTTGGGACCCTTTGGCGAGATCATCGAGAAGACCGCGGGCAGGTCCCCCGTGGCGAAGCTCCACGGCCCGTCGAGCGACTTCGAAGCCCGGTACCAGCGTCCCGCAACGAGGAAGTACCAGCTGTTATCTTTCCGGTAGTAGAAGAGGTCCGCATCCGTATTCACCGCATAATACAGTTCTTCCGGACCGGCGTCCTTGTACTTCGGTTTTCCGTCGAACACTATCAGTTCCGCCGGCTCCGTCACCATGAAGATGGTCGGCGGCTTGCTGTACTGAGGGTTCCGTCCCTGCGCGTTTTCCCGCGCGTCCTTGAAGTTGTCGTCCGCCGGGAGCTTGGCAAGGTCTCCCGGCAGTGACTTGGCCAGCTTCCAGGGATCTCCAAGCTTGTCCGTGAAGAGCCACGTCGTGCCGTCGAGCAGGTAGTAGTTCGACGTGGCCTCTTCGGTGAGAACGGTCCAGTTGGTGTTGATGGCGTACTTGAGGTTCGTGCCCTCGATCTTGGCGAACACGGGCTCGCCGTCGAAGATCAGGAGCCGCGCGGGCTCGAAGGCGACGATGATCCGCGGCGGGTCGTTCTTGAGCTCGACGTTCTTTGCTTCGGTCAGTTCCGTCTGTCT